>CAXEVD010000020.1:0-11684 GCA_963999395.1 uncultured Halieaceae bacterium | reverse complement strand
ATACCACCGCAAGTCTGGCCCGTGACCCTGCGTTGAACAAATGCTGCTCACCATGTAGGTCGACGAGCTGTCGTCTGCTACGTGACCGCCGCATGATCGGGGTTATGGCGCGTTATACTCGACGCCGCGCTATATATACTCGGAGGCAGTATTGGTATGACACTACAGACATTTGCGGCGACGGATGACACCCACGATATGGTGGCCGCCCTCCAGCAAAATGGGGCGGTGGTGATTAACGCTGTATTACCCAAGGCGGTCTCTGAGGAATTGTGTGCCGACTTACGCCCGGAGTTTGACCGCGAGGGCCATCTGTATCAAAACGAATTTAATGGCCATCAAACCTTGCGCGTCGGTGGTGTGACCAAATATTCCTCCCACTTTCCCACGCTCCTCTTACATCCCACCGTATTGGCGATCGCGGATGCCATTCTCAAGCCTCACTGCAAGGTCTATCAGGTGGGCAGCACCACCGCGATTGAGATACTGCCCGGTGAAGAAGCACAGGTGCTACACGCTGACGACGCCTGTTACCCCAGTCATTTGCTGCCCTTTGAAATGCAGATCTCGGCTCTATGGGCCCTCGATGACTTCACCGTGGAGAACGGTGCCACCCGTGTGGTCCCTAGAGAGATGGGCGTGGAGAAGCCAGAAGACGCCCGTGAAGAACATGTGGTGCAGGCCGTGATGCCCAAAGGATCGGTGGTGATTTATCTGGGATCTACGATTCACGGTGGTGGCGCCAATCGGAGCGACGCGCCGCGAAAAGCGGTGGTCAACACCTACTGTCTGGGTTGGCTGCGGCAGGAAGAAAACCAGTATCTGACCCTGACCAAGGAGGAGGTTGCGGCGCAGTCAGACGAAATGCGGCGGATGCTCGGTTTTCAGGCTCACGGCCCTTATTTAGGGGTGTGGCCGGAGGATCCCGACGGGCTCTGGTACGAGACTTAAGCCACAGTGACTGCAGCCACTGGGGGTTTGCCTTCAACTGGAAAGTCAGGCTGGAATCTAACCCGCCAGACGAGGATCCTTTGCCAACAGCGGGTACAGTACCGGGCCAGATAACAGTGCCACCAGACCTGCGATCCCGTACCAACCGATCTCCAAACCCAGCAAGTTGAAACGATCCAGCCCCCAGAGGACGACACTCTGATCCGTGATGGTGATACTCATCATGAAGGCGATCAGGCACAGCGGTGGAACGATCAGGATGACCAGCGTGGAGGTGCCGCCCGGTATTGTGAAGGGTCGCACCAGGCCAGGCTCCTTCGCCCGCAGCCGCACCGCTGCAATAAAGATCAGGGCGTATGAGGCCACCATCAGCAACACATCAATGATGACGAGGCTCTGAAAGGGGCCAATGACGAGTACCGCGTTCACGCCTGCAATCAGAAGTAGTGCCGCGACGGGCGTACCAAAGCGCTCATTGAATACCGCGAGGGGCTTTGGCAGAAGACCGTCTGCCGCCAGTTTTTGTAGCGGGCGGGCGCCTGAGGCCATGTAATCCAGATACAGCGCTAGATTCCCTAGGACCACAGACGCAAGCAGCGCGTGACCAAGCGCAGTACCACCCAGTGCACGCCCGATATCGACGAAAGATATCGTGCCCTCTGTGCCATCGACCGAGAACAGTTCCCATTGTCCAAAGGCGGCGAGGCTCCCGAGGGTGGGCAGGAGATACATCAGCGCCACAAAGGGGAGTGCCAGCATGAGGGCTTTGGGAATGATGCGCTGCGGCTCCTCGATTTCTCCCGCCAGCGTCGACATGGACTCATAGCCTGAGTAAAACCACATACCAATACTGAGCCCCACGATGAGCGCTCCATCCGCGCCCAGCAGATCGGTGTCAGGGGGTGTCATAGGTATGAACGGGTTGAATTGCCAATTGGCGAGGCCAATGACACCGAGCACGACAATGGGCGAAATGATCAGGATCGCAAACAGACTCGACCCGATGGCCACAATCTTGATGCCCAAGACGTTGACGACAGTACACACGCCAATGACGGCCCAGCAGATCGCGTAATAGATCCCGTCGCTAAAGCCGATTTGATTTTGCAGGTAGGTGGCGCTGAGGACGATGTATAGCGAGGTGTCGACAAGCAGGGCCAACGACCACCACCACCCGGCTTGAAAACCCCAAAATTGGCCCAAGCCTCGCCGTGTCCAAACATAGAACCCGCCGCTGTCGGGTATTGCAGAACCTAACTCGCTGGCGATAAGCGCCATAGGAAGCGCCCAAATGATGGGGAGCAACAGCAACAGCAGCAAGGTCAGGCCGGGGCCAGAGGAGGCCACCATCTCCTCGATGCCAAACGAGCCGCCTGACACGAAGATATAGATCATGAAGAACGCGCTAAAGAGCGGTACGCGGGTGCGTTTTGCAGTATTAACTGCTGCTCCGTTCACGTCCTCAGACACCGTATGCCCCTCCACATTGCATCATGGGAGGCCAGTGCGCGTCGAGTGACTGCGTGGACACAGTTACAGCGAGTGGCGGGAGAGAACCATCCCCTTCAGCACCCAATGTACTACATGAGCCACCTTCAATCTTTTAGTGGAGGCTGGCTTCCAGTGAATGCAGATACCAATGCACAAACTGCTGCAGAGTGAACTCGAACTCCGGATGATAGGGGCCGGGTTCAAAGAATCTGGAATTCACGCCTGCAGCATTGCGGGTAATGATGTATTCATCTTCCAGTGTGGTGTGGTGCCAAAGCCAGGTGACTTTGTCGATGTCGTAGTCGACGCCCTCTTGCGCGTCCTCGCGCACGAACCACGCCAGCTCCATGTCGGTTTCGGTGAGCGACCGCGGAATAAAGCGATAGAGCACGCAATGGTCAGGATAGTTGAGCATGAAGGTGACGGGGCCCATCTGAAAGTCTCCTGCGCCACCGTCGTAACCTTTGAAATTACCCATGAGCGGCGCGACGGGCTGGCCGTCCTGACTGCCGGTAACGTAACCCTCGAATAACCCGTACCGCATTGTATGCGCGCAGGCACCAAAGCTCGGCGCGTCCAGATAAATCTCCGTATGTTCTTTTGAGATTCCTGGAATGCCGGTGATGGCGTCGGCGTTCTCCAGCATCTTCGCAACCACTGGTGCTGATTTTTCCTCGAGATCCTTCAAGGTATGCATTTTGGCGTAGGCGCGGTGGGACGTGGCGCAGTGGTAGCACTCGAGATAATTCTCGATCGCCAACTTCCAGTTTGCCTCTACCCGGTAAGTCTTGCGATGCGCGACTTTAGCGTGCTCGAGGTCGTAGGCGCCGAGTGGTTCCCGGATATTCTGAAGCGATGCCACCAGATCGCCGGCATCGGGATCGCAATTAATAAACACCAGGCCCATGTAGGTCACGCACTTCACGGGTTTCAGGCCGTGTGCTGCGGCGTCAAATTCAGACATTACGTGGGTCTCGCGCGCAGCTTTGAGCGAGCCATCCACGTTATAAACCCACCCGTGGTAGGGGCAGACGTAGGTTTTTCGATTGCCGCTCAGTTCTTCACAGACCCGCGCGCCGCGGTGGCGACAGATGTTGTGCATGGCCCGGATATCTCCGGTCTCGGTGCGCGCCACGATGATCGAGTCCTCACCAATTTCTACAAGCTGGTAGTCACCGGCTGAGGGAATTTCGCTCGCATGTAGCGCATAAATCCAGCTTTTGAATATTAGGTGCTCGAGTTCCTGCTCGTGTACCAGATGGGAGCGATAGAAGTAGGGGTCCATGGCGTGATGCGGGCGCAGCTTCTCTGCGTCCAGCTTGTCGCGCATGCGCTGAAAGGAATCATCTACAGAAGTCGCGATGGCGTTCATGGCGTCACTCGGAGCAATCGATCGATCAATGGGGTGGTGCGGGCGTCTGCCACCGCTTGGGTGATTTAAAAATCGGTGCGTCAATCACCTTGCAGGGCGCCAGTAAACGGGTCCAGTGCAGCTCGCGCTGGTAGTAGATTTCCGCAACCAGTTCATCTCCTACGGCGCCGTGGGGCATCTCGATCTGTGCATAGGCAACATTGGCTTTGGCCGTTGGGCACCAGGCGGCTGACGTCACAGTTCCCACCTGCTTGTCGCCTTTGAGTATGAAGGAGTGCTCCGCTGGTTTGTTGCCCTCAACATCCAGCATGGCAAAGCGATATCGAGAACCCTTTTCCTGCTCTTTAAGCAGCGCCGAGCGCCCGTTGAAGAGAGGCTTTTTAAAGTCCACGAGCCAGCCCAGACCCAGCTCAAAGGGACTGCGGGTGCGCCCTACACGCACGACTTCTTCGGCGGGCATGAAATCGACATTGGCCTGCAGGAAACCCGCCTCGATCCGTGCCAGTTCCAACGCGTGCGAACCAATGGGTTTGATCAGGTAATCGCGTCCCAGCTCAAAGAGTTGGTCCCAGAGCGCTTCAGCTGACTCTGGTGGGACCCATACTTCGTAGCCCAGATCACCGGTGAAACCGGTGCGACTCACCATGAGCGGTCGTCCCTCGAAGCTGTAGTGTGCGATGCCAAAGGGCTTCAACTGGTTGAGATCAGTGCAGCCCAGCAGGGTCAAAACGGTGCAAGAGGTTGGGCCTTGCACGGCCAAACCCGCGACGGCTTCAGACTCGTTCTCGATCGTTACGTCAAAACCCAGTGTGTTCCAGGCAAGCCAGTCATCGGCGCGCTGATAAGAGCAGATACGGTAGTCCTGTTCCCCCAGCCTAAAGATCGTGCCGTCGTCCATGACTTGGCCGTTGTCATCGCACCAGATTGCGTAGCCAACCCGATCGACGCCAATTTTGCTGACGTCTCGCGTAATCAGACGGTCCAGATATCGCTGGGCGTCGGGGCCGGTTACGCGGTACTTGTTCATCGGTGATAGATCAAAGACGCCGGTTGTGCTGCGGACAGCAAAGTACTCCAGTTCGACATCGAAATAGGCGTTGGGGGTGGTGTAACCCATCCAGTTGCCCCAGTCGTTCAGATGGCACATGGCCTCGACCCGAGAATGGAAGGGCGTGGTGAGTAGCATGGTGTCTCGGCTAACATCGCTCATCACAGTGCTCCTCGCTTGAGAATTTCCTTGGCAGCGTTGCGCCCGGGTAGCCCCTGTAGCCCGCCGCCGGGGTGCGCGCCTGCTCCGCAAAGGTAGAGACCTTCCACCGCAGTCGCATACTGGGTTGATCCGGGGAAGGGTCGCATCATCAATGCTTGGTCAATGGAGAGTTCGCCGTGATGCCAGCTGCCACCGGTCATGCCATGAGAGGCTTCGAAATCGGAGGGCACAACCAGCTCGCTGGCGGTGACCAATGCGCCGATGCCCGGGGCATAAGCCTCCAGTTCACTCATCAGCTGACTCAAAAGCTGGGGTTTACCAGCCTCCCATCCGATATCCGGTTCATAGGGCACGTAGTGCACAATTGCGGTCAGACTATGTTGGCCTTGAGGCGCCAGCTCCGGATCCTCAAGGGTCGGAATACTGATATCAAAGGTGTGCAGGTCGCTCAGCTCCCGGTACTTCATGGGGTTCAGAGCCGTCTCCATGCCGTCCATCGAAGGCGTGATGACCAGTCGCTCTGTCAGCTGTCCTTCGCTAAGTCCTGTGAAGCTGGGCAGCCCGCTCAATGCGAGATGCAGCTTTGCGGTGCCGCTTCGCGACCGATAGCACTCCACCCGCTTGGCCATGCCGGCCTCCATCTGGTGGTAGCCCAGCAATCGTCGGAAGGTGGTGGCAGGGTCAGCGCTGGAGATCACCAGCTTCGCCGAGATCTGCTCGCCCGAATCGAGGGTGACGCCGGTAACGCGGTCTTCCGTTTTCACAATCGCGGTAACTGCTGAACCCAGTCGAATTTTGGCGCCACATTTCTCAGCCGCGGTGGCCAGAGACTGCCCAAAGGCGCCCATGCCACCTAACACCTGCGTGGTGCCGCTTTGTCCTAAATGTTCACCGGTCGCGCGATGTAAGTAGCTGTAGACAGTGTTGGGTGAGCGGGGTCCCATGTTCGTGCCGGTGACAGCATCCAGGGCAATAGCGCTCTTCAGCGCGGCATGAGAGAAGTGCTCATTCATGACGTCGTAGATATTGATCATCACGATGCGCATCAGATCCCTGAGGCGCTCGCGGCCCAGCAGTTTCAGGCTCAGGCCCAGCTTCATGAGAGTGAGGCGATCTGTCCAGTTCTGCTCCACGAGCTTGGGCGGACGACTACGATAGAGCGTCGTCATCAGCTTGGCGAAGCTGCGTACCATATTTTTGAAGTCACGATAGGCCGCCTGATCCGCAGAATCGACGCCGGCACCGCTGATGGTGTCGCCGTCTAGAACAAGGTGGTCGCCATCGGATTGCAGTGAGATCGTTGTCTTCGACTTACCCAATTTGAGCCCGGCAGCCTTCAGATCCAGATCTTTGACGATACTCTGGTCAAATTGTGACAGCCATTGCGCGCAGTCTGAAACATAATGCCCCGGAGCAAACTCACGTGTACTCGCGCAACCGCCTGGCTCATTGCGCGCGTCTAGCACCAATATATTTTTACCTGCTTTGGCGAGGTAACTGGCGCAGATCAGTCCGTTGTGGCCCGCGCCAATAATGATCGCATCGTAATCAGTCATCGGCGTAACCTCCCGGCACGGTATTGGGTTTCTTCAGATCAGCCAGAATTTCCCGCGCGGCGTTGGCGCCCGGCGCGGCCATCACGCCGCCGCCGGGGTGCGTGCCGGAGCTGCACATATACATGCCCTTAATCGGCGATCGGTACTGGGCGTAGCCCGGGAAGGGTCTGTTAAAGAGCAATTGGTCGAAGGTGAGCTCGCCCATGAAGATATTGCCTTCGGTCAGTCCGACCTCCGCCTCGATTTCGCGCGGTGTGCGGGTTTCGCAGTGCAAAATGAGATCGCGGAAGTTGGGGCTGTAGTTGGAGATTTGGTCAATGACCGACTTTTCAAAGCAGTCTTTGTCCTCGTCGGTCCACTCCCGGCCCTCAACTTTGGGCGGCGCATACTGCACGAACACGGACATCATGTGCTTGCCGGGTGGCGCCATGGTCGGGTCGGTCAGTGATGGGATCATCATGTCGAGGTAGGGATCCTTGGACCAGGTACCCGCTTTCCAATCGTCGTAGGCGCGCTCCTGTCGCTCCAGCGAGTCGCTGAAGTGAAGATCCCCCGCCATCAGGCGATTACGAGGATCGAGGCCGTGGAACACGGGCAGGCCGTCGAGTGCGATATTGAGTTTTCCTGAAGAGCCTCGGATCTTGAAGTTACGGGCTTTTTTCAGCATATCCTTGGGCAGATCCGAGGGGTTCGTGATGTCCAGGAAGGTCCGCTTCGGATCAAGGTTAGAGACCACGATGGGGGCTTTGTACTCGGTACCGTCTTTCAGTGCGACACCCGCCGCCCGACCATTTTTGACAATGATTTCGTCGACGTTGGCGTCACAGATGATCTCACCGCCATAGGATTGGAACGCTTTAGACAGGGCATCGGCGATGGCGCCCATGCCACCGCGGGCAAAGCCCCACGCGCCCACATTGCCGTCCACATCACCCATGTAATGGTGGAGAAGGACGTAGGCGGTGCCGGGAGAGTAGACTCCCAACGCGGTACCGATGATGCCGCTACCCGCCATGTGCGCTTTGATGACGTCGGTTTCGAAATATTCGTTGAGGTAGTCCCCGACGCTGGCCGTCCAGAACTTGATGGTATCGAGCAGCTTTTCCTCGCCCAGATCCATAAAGGAGCGGGCGAATTCCAGCAGATCACGCAGATCTCTGGGCTTCATTGAGGTCGGATCCGGCGGAGTCCGCATCAGATACGGGCGTATCAGCTTGGTTTGCAGGCTGGTATCCGCTGCATAGCGATCGTAGGCATTGGCATCACGCTTGGAGTGTCGCGCCATCTCGCGGTAGTGACGGTCGTGGTCGCTGTAATTGCCGAAGTAGTCACCGTTACGCATAAAAGTAGCGCCACCCCCGAACGAGACCACCTGCAAGCCGTGCCGAGGCAGCTCGAGGTCACGGGTAATTTCTGGCCTCAGCAGGCTCGATACGTAGGAGCAATTGGAGTACCACCAGCCTTTATGCAATTCCCGGCTAACCGTGGCGCCGCCGATATAGGGATTGCGCTCCAGGACGGCCACTTTGAGCCCCGCCTTGGCGAGGTAGGCCCCGTTGGTGAGGCCGTTGTGGCCCGCACCAATGACGATCGCGTCGTATTGGTTCACTGCACTCTCCGGTGAGTCAATCTGAGCTGAAATATTGCCACGACAGGCTATGAGCGTCTACCCAGAATGAATGAATGTTCATTCTTGATTGAGACTTGGGTTCGAAATCCTTAGACTCAGGCGGATAGGTGTTGCGAGAACCCACATGACTGATGCATCTAGCGCAGTGACTGAGGCTCTACCGGAGGCTGGCAGTAAACGCCGTCAGATCCGCCCGAAAGCCGAGCGGCGGCAGCAGCTGATTGACGCGACGATTCGGTGCATTGCCCAACATGGGCTCTCTGCAGTCACCATGCAGATGGTGACCCGGGAGGCGGGCCTAAGCGTGGGCATCGCCAATTTGCATTTTGAGAGCAAAGACAATTTGCTCAAGGAAACCCTTCGCTTCGTTGCCGAGGAATACCACGGCGGGCAGATCGATATTATGGAAGGGGGTGATATCCCCGACCTCGGTGAACGGCTCGACGCCCTGCTGGATTTTCAGCTGGGCCGCGGCGTCACTCAGCGGCAAAAGATGTCCGTGTGGTTCGCCTACTATGGAGAGGCTGGCGCGCGGCCTGTCTATCAGAAGATCGTGTCAACCGTAGACAGGCTTGCTGCCCAGAAACTGGAAGCTTTATTTACCGATATTATCCGCGAGGGTGATTACAGTGGCGTTGATGCGCGAGAGTTAGCAACGGGCTATTCGGCACTGATCGATGGTTTGCACCTCGGGCTACTGGTGACACCTCGAGAGCTCAGTAAGCGCCGCGCTAGGGCTGTAGCACGCGACTTCCTTCGCCGCGCTTTCCCCCAGCACATCCACTGAAACGCCGTAATCCGCTGCGCTTAGGGGTGATTTAGCGCTGTATCTTCGTTGGCGGGATGTAATCGAAGATAAAGTTGATCCGCCCCTCGCTACCTTTGTTCATCACGCTGTGCTGTTTCTGGTTGTTGATTTCATAAACGTGACCAATAGGCATCTTTTGCGGTCGCCCGTCGATCATGAAGCGTACCCGGGGGTTGGTGTAGATAGGGATGTGGATACGGTGACCAAAGTGGAATGAAGGATGATTGTCGGTGTGCGGCTTGATGATGCCACCTGCTTCGAGCCGTGCTGCCATGGCACGGATAATGGTGCCCCCCGGGGGATAATGATCCTCGAGAATCTGGTGCATCAGCGGTAAGGCTTCGTCGGCCAGCAGATCCCAGCCTTCATCTTTGGAGACCTCGATATTGGGCCAGCCGTCGCCGTCGGTAAATACCATGACCACCGACTGCGTATGCTGGTGAACCTCGTACTCCAGCTGTCGGAACTGATTGCCCCACCACGCCTCCTCGGGCAGGGCCATAATTTTGGCTGCCAGCGGTTCGATGTCATATTCACCGAGGTCTTTGATGGGTATTCCAATGTCCACTTGATCTGCCCGTTACTGAATCAGTGTCGTGTAAATCATGGCGAAGTCGCGCTTGCGGTTCAACTTGTGCTCAATCTGTAGCATCTGCCTTGATGATGACCCCGGCCTGCATGACCACCGCAACATCACGCAAAATCTTGGTATCAGCGAGAGGATTGCCGCGAACCGCGATGAGATCAGCGACTTTGCCGGGCGTCAGGGCGCCGACGTCGGTTGACAAATCCATGTGTTCTGCCGCAACCGAAGTGGCTGATCGGATCGCGTCCATGGGGCGCATGCCCCTCTCTACCATGGTGGCAAATTGCCAGCCGCCCATATCGTGCGGCAGCACTGCTGCATCCGTGCCATAAAGCAGCGTGACGCCTTTCTCATACGCCTTTTCAAATACGACTCGCTGTGCCTCGGTGGTATAGGTATTTCTTTGCAGAAAGATTTCAGGGTAGCCCTGTTCTCGGCCAACGGTATCCGTATAAGTGCCGTTATACACATCCATCGAAAACGCGACCCCCCGCGCGGCAGCAAGGTCAATCGTGTTGTCCTTTAGGAGAGAGGCGTGCTCCAGCGAATCGACGCCGGCTAGTATCGCGTCTTGACCCGATTGATCACTGTGCACATGAGCCGTGACTTTTTTGCCATGCCGTTTGGCTACCGCTACTACAGCTTCAATGTCAGTTCGTGTCATCTCCGGTGCGCCCGGAGCGGTGCCCACCGAAAATACCGCGCCTGATGCGATGACCTTTAAAAAATCTGCGCCGGCGGCGATGGCGGCTTCAGCGCGAGCCGCAAATTCCTCAGGCGTGCTGGCAACGCCTTGTTGAGATTCGGCCGGAATGTCCTCTAAGGGAATCTCTGGGAAGGTGAGGTCACCGCCGCCGCCCGGAATCGTCAGGTAGGGGCCTGCTGTGTGAATGCGCGGTCCAGGTGCCTGACCGTTCTCTATCAATTCTCGCGCTCGATACACCGAATCAGGGAACCAAGCCCCAACGTGACGCACGGTGGTGAAGCCGGTTAACAACGTTGTTTTCGCGTTATCCAGAATCAGTTGCAGGGTTTCATCGGGGGTGCGCCGCGCGTACACACTGTAATCCACAGAATCTTCAGGGTTGCCGTCAAAGTGCACGTGGGTGTTGATCAGACCCGGCAGGCAAGTAAATTCGGTCAGGTCATGGATAACTGTCTGATTCGTGAAGGGTGGTGGGGGACCTGGGTCGTAGATGTGGACAATGCGAGCACCTCGGATATGGATCGACTGATTCAACCGTGGCTTATCGGACAACCCGTCGATCAGACGGCCACAGTGGACGATGACGTCAGTCGGCTGCGCACTGGAGGCCTGTTGCGGGTTATCGGGCCCCGATGATTGTCCGCAGGCACTGAGGAGGGCGCACGCGGCATAGCTGAGATACCGAGAGAAATGCGATTGGGCGGAGCCGCTCATGTTGGAGGTTTCTGACTCCACGGCACTAGGCGGCAGGCTGGTGTCGATATCTTAAGTAAATAAGCGTGTAGATCAGTAAGGCGGCTGCTGAGGCCATTGCGCACAGGACAAAGACGCCATCAAAGCCCCAGCCCCGCTCGAGCATAAGAGAAGCGGCAAAGGGACCTACCGTTTGTCCCAGCCCCTGGGCGCCGGGGGCGGGGGGCAGCCCCGCCCCGCCCTTGAGCGTTCCCAGCTGGCGCTGTCCCTCCGCGAATCGCGTGTTGGCGGGGGCCCGGCCGGCGCGGCCGCCCCGGGGGGGGCGGAGCCGGCCGCGGGCGACCTGGGCCTCTCGGTGGAGGACGCCGCTCGCTGCCGCCTGCGCCGCAAGGCCGCCGCAGGGGAGACTGACCTCTCGGGGGCCGACGTGGCGGCCGTCCTGGCCGCCGAGTTAGACGCCCCGGGGGGCGGCGCAGCCGCCGAGGCGGCGGAGCCCGCGGACGACGCGGATCTCGCCGAAGGGCGCGTAGTCCTCGGCTTCGTCAAGGCCTCGGGCAAGGGCGGGGTCTTCGTGGCCCTCCCCGGCGGGCGGGAGGCCCGCGCCAAGGCGCGCGAGCTAGCCAACGGCTTCGTGCGCGACATCGCGGAGGCCTTCCCCCCCGGCCGCCTGGTACGCTGCCA
>CAXEVD010000019.1:0-11870 GCA_963999395.1 uncultured Halieaceae bacterium | reverse complement strand
CTCATGCAGCTGGGTCATCAGGTCACTGTCATCTCGGGCCCGCCGTATCCGCATCTGGTCGAGGGGGTGGAGCTGGTCCAATTACCCAGCCTTGATTTGTACTCTCGAGACCTCTGGAGCGTGACTCGCGCAGAGCTAGGTGATCGGCTGGGGCGTAAAGAATGGCTCAGCAAGCTAAGCGGGGGGTTTGCCGAGCCTGAGACATTTGGCGAGCGCGCGCGGGATTGGCTGCTCGATCATGCAGACAGGTTTGACGTGGTACACGACAACCAGACCCTAGCCGACGGCATTCTGGATCTGCAGCGCGCGGGTCTGCCGGTAGTGACGACGATTCACCACCCCATCACCAGGGATCTCAGGGTCGCTTTGGCAGGAGAATCCCGCTGGTGGTGGCGGCTCATGATCCGTCGTTGGCACGGGTTTCTCGGCATGCAATCCAGAGTTGCCGGGCGACTGCGCCATATTGTCACAGTCTCGCGTTGCTCTGCCGCGGACATCGCCACCGATTTTGGCGTGCTTCCGGGGGCGCTTCGCGTGGTGCCCAATGGCGTGGATACGGAACTGTTTAAACCGCTGCCTTCAGTGACACGCAAACCCGGCCAGATCATCGCCACCGCGTCGGCGGATGCGCCGCTTAAAGGGCTACCGGTGTTGCTGCACGCGTTCAAGAGGCTGGTCGAGGCGGAGCCAGAGCGGCAGTTGGTGCTAATTGCACGACCGAAATCGGGTGGCGATACCGAAGCGCTGATCGAGCGCCTTGGATTGTTTGACCACATTCGTTTTGTCGGTGACGCGAGCCACGAAGAAATCAACCGCCTATATGCTGAGAGCGCGGTAGCGGTTGTCCCCTCTCTTTATGAGGGCTTCGGTTTGCCTGCGGTGGAGGCGATGGCCGCCGGCATTCCCCTGGTGTCGAGCGATGGCGGTGCGCTGGCAGAGGTGGTCGCTGAAGGCGGTTTGGTGGTCCCAGCAGGTGACAGCGATGCGCTGGCGGAAACGCTTGGGCGCGTTCTCGCCGACCCCACTTTGGCTGCAGCATTGGGTGATAAAGGCCGGCAGCGGGTTGAGCGACACTTCTGCTGGTCAGTTTGCGCACAGCAAATGGTCGCGCAATACCGGGCCTGCATTGACGCATGCTGACGGTTGATCTCGATAAACTGGCGTTGGCGCCGGGAACCGTTTGTGTCGACGTGGGCTGTGGGGAGGGCCGCCATACTCTCGCGACGTATCTTATTGACGGCGTGCAGGCACTGGGCATCGACCTTTCTGAGCGGGATCTGGGCACCGCGACCCAGCGTATTCAAGATATGACGCCCCATGCACCGGGCGGCGATATTGGTTTTGCCGCCGGGGACGCCACTGGCTTGCCGCTGTCTGACGATAGCGTCGACGCCGTGATTGCCAGTGAGATTCTGGAGCACATCCCCAATTATCTGGCGGTGTTGGAAGAGCTGTGGCGAGTTCTGAAGCCGGGTGGTCGATTGTGTATCAGCGTGCCGCGGCAGTGGCCCGAGTGGGTCTGCTGGCAGCTGAGTGAGGGGTATCGGACTACGCGGGGAGGGCATATCCGCATTTTTGACGCGACACATCTGGCCCGTGAGGTTGTGCGGCAGGGTTTTGTGCTGACGGGTCGGGGTAGCGCCCACGCCTTGCACGTGCCCTTTTGGTGGCTGAAGTGCCTTTTTTGGCGCAGCGACCCGGAGCCCTGGCCGGTGCGGCTCTATCATCGGTTGCTGGTCTGGGATTTGATGAAGCAACCCTGGGTCACCCGCGCCATCGACGCGCTGCTGAATCCCATTATGGGCAAAAGTGTCGTGCTGTACTTCACGAAGCCAACAGCCCAGCAGGTCGCTCCAGCGGGGCATCAACAATGAATGCACCGCTTTTGAGCCCCGGGGTTTATCCCGCACAGTGGCTGCGGCCGACCGTCGAGTTTCTGCTCGCCACCCAGCGCGCCTCGGGCGAGATACCGTGGTTTGACGGCGGACATACCGACCCCTGGGATCATACTGAGGCTGCTATGGGCCTGAGCATCGCAGGCGAAATTGGCGCTGCCGAGCGTGCCTATGCCTGGCTGGCCGAGACGCAACTCGAGGATGGCAGCTGGTGGGCCTGCTACCGGGAGGGCGAGGCTGACCTCCGCGTTGACCGACGCGAGACCAATTATGTCGCCTACATTGCGACCGGGGTCTGGCACCACTTTTTGATTACCCGGGACGCCGACTTTTTGGCGCGGTACTTCCCTGTGGTATCAAAGGCGATCGCGTTTTTGCTCCGCTATCAAAGTCCCGAGGGCGAAATCGATTGGGCGGTTGACCCCAGCGGTGGGCCGCTGGGGGACGCTCTGGTGACGGGCTGTAGCTCGATCTATAAATCCCTGGAGTGCGCGATTTTGATCGCGGACCAGCTCGGAAACCCGTCTGCAGCGTGGCGCGAAGCGCGGGCTAGACTCGGGCAGGCGTTGCGGCATCGCCCGGAGCGGTTCGATCGCACCTGGGAGAGTAAATCCCGCTATGCGATGGATTGGTTCTACCCCATCTTGGCAGGATGGGTTGTGGGCGAGCAGGCCAAAGATCGACTGGCAAAAAGGTGGTCGGAGTTTGTCGAGCCGGGCATTGGCTGCCGCTGCGAGAACCATCAGCCCTGGGCGACGGTGGCGGAGTCTTGTGAGTTGACCTTGGCACTTTTGGCGGCAGGCGAACGCGATCAGGCTGCCGAGTTGTTCAGCTGGCTCACACAGTGGCGCGGTATTGACGGCGCCTGGTGGACGGGTTACCAGTTCGCCGAGCAGGTGTTGTGGCCAAAAGAGAAGCCCACCTGGACGGCCGGCGCCGTATTGCTCGCGGTGGATGCGCTGACCCACCACACCGCGGCCAGCGGATTGTTTCTCTCGCCCGCGCTCAAGGATTGAAACGAGTTCATTGGGCTGGTCGGCGGTTTTGATCGAACCTTATTTCCCGAGCCTGATCCAAGGCAGTGTCCCGCGCGGCGCCCGCAGCGTTTTGAGGTGCTGATCTTTGCAGTGGCAACTGAAATACGAGCAGACTATCACGGGCCGCGTTACCGACCGAGGCGCCTCAGTCCCCGGAGGGTATCTTCTGTACCCAGTGGCTCAAACAGTCCGGACTGGGTCGCCAACTGCCAGATAGTAAAAGGTGCCTGCCCGCCTTCTGCCGGGTCTGGAAACACATCGTGGATGGCGAGAATACCGCCAGGGAGGACATGAGGGGCCCAGGCGCGATAGTCGGCTAGCGCGGCATCCAGACTGTGCCCGCCATCAATGAACACCATGCCAAGCCCGCCCTGCCAGTAGGGCCCGACGGTCTCACTACGGGCAACAATTGGAATCACTGTGTCTTCCAAACCCGCCGCCGCAATGTTGCGGCGAAATTCACCAAAGCTGTCGAACTGGCCTGTGGTGTCGACCAGCGCCTCATCGTGATGGCTTTCCCCGGGTTGGTGCTCCTCTGAGCCGCGATGATGATCGAGGGCAAGCACAACAGTGTCATGCGCCTTGGCGGCTTGCCCCAGCCAAAGGGTGGATCTCCCGCAGTAACTGCCAATCTCAAGGAGCGGTCCGATCGGTGCAGCCTGGTTCGCCCACTCGAACAGTTGCTGGCCATCGTGATCGGGGAGGAACCCGCGCACGTCGTCGCCCGGGGGCTTGGGCGGCATCTGGGGCTGGGGGTGGGTCATGATACGCTCCGCGTGACCAGCTGATCAGTATACGATTGTCTTGAGCGTACGGAAGCGTCGGCCCCTGCCAATGAACCACCGAAACTATTTGCTACCCGAGGCGGTCGGAGCAGGAGGTGGCAAAAGGAAGCCTTCCAGCGTCGCAATGTCTTCTGGAGACAGCGTGCCGGCGACTTCTTTCAGGCGCAGTGAGTTGATGATGTAGTCGTAGCGACTGTTGGCATAGTCCCGCTGCGCACCGAACAGTTTGTTCTGGGCATTCAGCACGTCAACGATGTTCCGCGTGCCCACCTCGTAACCGGCCTGCGTGGCATCCAACGCGCTCTGGCTGGAAATAATCGATTGTTTTTGCGCTGCAACGCGCGACACGTCGGACATGACAGTCATATGCAGAGACCGCGCTTGCGTCACCGTGTTGCGGGTCAGATTAATCCGCGACTCTCTGGCCGCATTGAACTGCTCAGCAGCCCGTCGCCGGTTCGCACTGATTGCGCCGCCTGTTGATAAGGGCAGGTCAAAGCGGATTTGCCAGGTCTCGTTGGTCTGCTCGGAATTGGGCGGGAAGTTAAAGGTGCTCTCAGGGTTCTGCGTGATGGTCCCCGTGGTCTCGTTGTCCTGATAACGATAGGTGGCCGTTACGGTTGGCGCGTGGCCCATTCGCGAAGAGGTGGCGTTCTGCCGGGCGGCCTCTTCTGCAAATCGAGCTGCGGCAAGGCGGTAATTGTTCGACATGGCAAAGTCGACCCACTCAGCGCGATCTCCTTCGGGGGGGCGCGGATCAAATTGCTCGCCCAGTACGAATAGCGCCCCGGGAGTTTGCCCGGTTAGCACAGACAGGTTTTCCTTGGCGACTGCCACGTTGTTCTCGTCAACAATGCGATTCACCTGAGCCAGGTCCCGCGCGGCCTCGGCTTCATAGACATCGGTAATGGCGATCAGACCCACTTCAAACCGCTGGCGGGTTTGCTCCAGCTGCCGCTCGAAGGCGCGCTCCCGGGCTTGGGATGCCCGCAGATTGTCTTGCGCGCGGAGCACACCAAAGTAGGCTTGAACCACCCTGACGATCAGATCCTGTTGCGCCGCAGACAAATTGGCCTCGGCCTGCTGTGTCTGCTCCTTGCCTGCGCGCCAACTAAACCAGGCGGATAGATCAAACAGCGTCTGCGACAGGCTGACGTCATAGCCATCGGTCTCGGTCTCGGTGACCGATGTCACATCAATCGTATCGAATATTGGAGGACGGCCCTCCTGCTCGATAATGACGACGTTGGGGCTGATGCGGTCGTTTTCCGAATCCGTAAATGAGTAGCCAGCACCCGCCTGAGGCAAAAGCGGTGCCAGCGCCAACTTTTCGAGCTCGATATCCGCGTTGTGCTGCGCGATTTGCGCTTTAAGCTGCGCGTCGTTCTCCAGCGCGAGCTCATAAATGTCCACCAGCGTATCGGCCTGCGCTGCAACACAGAGCGTACCGCTTAAAAAGGCGGTGGTCAGTGCTCGAGTAGGGAGAGGCAATGTCGGCATGGCTTTTCAGGGCCTGAATCAGTAAGGGGACGGGAGTCTACCACTCTGCCATTGGCTTTTGCGGCGTCAAATCGGGCAACATTTTGGCAGTTCCCTGGCCTGAGCGGCTTGCTACACTGTGGGTATGGTGGACAAAACCAGACAAGCGCAGCCGCGCAGCAGACTGAGAAAGGGTTATCACATTGACCTGTCGGACCTGCACGCCCAGTTTGAGGCCAATTACCACCGTCTGATGCGCCTCTTTCCCGCCTATGAGCAGGAGAGCCGATGCATTTTTGAGGCAGGTGAGGTCTCGGTGGTGCTCGAGGTTACGGCGCGGGATCGTTACACCACGGATATGCGGCTTCGCTACCAGGGCGTGCTCTCTGATTTTGGGGCTAACAGCTACTTTGATCTGCGCCTGTATCACGATGCCAGAATGGCCGAGGTTGTGCACTGCAGCACCTCCCGGCGCTTCGAGGCCCGCTACCGCTACCCCAACCCCGACATGTTGCAGCGTGACGAAAAGTTTCAGCAGAACCGGTTTGCGGCAGAGCTGATGGAGTTTTGCCTGAACAATGGCCGGTCAGTCGACGCTGTCTTGCCGGAACCCGACCAACCCTCACCATGAACGCGCTCAGTGGCGTGGCCACACTTGAAACGGCTGCCTCCAGCCGCGTAGTACAACTGTCTGACACGCATTTGATGCGTGAGCCCGGCGGCCAGCTGGTGGGTATCGATACTGACAGGTCCCTCGCCGCAGTTTGCCGTTTGGTCGCAGCTCAAGGCCCGATCGACGCGCTGCTACTCACCGGTGATCTCTCCGGCGATGAAGCGGAGGAAGCTTATGGCCGGCTGGATGAGGCGCTGGCGCCGCTCGGGGTGCCGAGTTTCTGGCTACCCGGCAACCACGATGCCGTGTGGTCGGACGACCATCCGCTAAAGTCGCATTTCAAGCGAACGGTTCAGCTACCTCACTGGGACATACTCTTGCTGAATACCCAGCATTCCGGGGTCGTGGCGGGGCGCTTGGCTGACCCAGAGATTCAGGCGCTGGAGCAGGCGGTTGATCATGCACAGACAACGGACAGGCCGTTACTGGTGGCAACCCATCACCCGCTGATGCCAGTGGGCTGTGCATGGTTGGATGAGATTGGCGCCGAGAACGCGCAAGCAGCGCTGCAGCGGCTGGCCCCCCTGGATGAGAAAGCGGTGGTGATCTCGGGCCACGTCCATCAGGATTCTGCGCAGACGTATCAGGGCGTACAATGCCTGACGGTCCCTTCGACCTGCATTCAATTTGCGCCCAACTCAGAGGATTTTCAGGTGGATGCGCAGGCGCCCGGATGCCGTATGCTGACGCTACATGAGTCAGGCGCTTGGGAAACCACCGTGCTTAGGGTCACCGATGAGACGTTTGCCGTGGACCTGAACTCGCCGGGTTACGCGTAAAACGAGATTGTTACACCGGGTGGTATTTGCGCGATAGCGAGCCGGCCACAACGGCAACCGTATTACACGAGCTGCAGTAGAAAATGACCAAATACAACGCTGACGCTATTGAAGTCCTGACTGGTCTGGAGCCGGTCCGCAAGCGTCCCGGCATGTATACCGACACCACCCGCCCCAATCACCTGGCTCAGGAAGTCATCGACAACTCGGTCGACGAGGCGCTGGCGGGGCACTGCAGTCAGATCGACGTTGTGCTGCATGGTGATGGCGCGCTCAGCGTGACGGATGATGGCCGCGGCATGCCTGTCGATCTGCACCCTGAGCAAAAACTGCCCGGTGTCGAGGTTATCCTCAGCACCCTGCACGCCGGGGGCAAGTTCTCGGACAAGAGCTACCAGTTCAGTGGCGGCCTGCACGGTGTGGGCGTATCGGTGGTGAATGCCCTGTCGGAACTACTGGAAGTCACCATCCGCCGCGATGGGAATGTGCACACTATGGCGTTCTCAGGCGGTGACAAGACCGCCGACCTGAAAGTCACGGGTAGCTGTGGCAAGCGCAACACGGGCACTGGAATCCGCTTCAAGCCGGATCCGCGATACTTTGATTCCGCCAACTTCTCGGTGCCCAAGCTCAGCCACGCGCTGCGCGCCAAGGCGGTGCTGTGTCCCGGCCTGAAGGTCACGCTCACCGACGAGAAAAAGAAAGAGAAAACCGAGTGGCACTACGAGGATGGCATCTCCGACTATTTGGCGGATGCCACCATCGATTTCCCTGTAATACCCGAAACGCCTTTTAGGTCGCACTTTGAGGGGGAAACCGAGGCGGTGGACTGGGCCATTCAATGGCTGCCCGAGGGCGGGGAGGTGGTGGCCGAGTCATATGTGAATCTCATTCCCACGCCCCAAGGTGGCACCCATGTGAATGGCCTGCGATCAGGGTTGCTGGATGCCATGCGCGAGTTTTGCGAGTTGCGCAATCTGCTACCCCGCGGGGTCAAGCTGACCGCCGAGGACGTGTGGGACCGCTGCTGTTTTGTGTTGTCATCGAAGCTGCAGGACCCACAGTTCTCGGGTCAGACCAAGGAACGGCTCTCTTCCCGTGAGGCGGCCGGGTTTGTCTCGGGCGTTGCGAAGGATGCTTTTGGCTTGTGGCTGAATCAACACACCTCTGACGCGGAGCGGCTCGCTGAGCTCTGTATCGAGCGCGCCCAGAGCCGTCTCAGATCTGCCAAGAAAGTGGTGCGCAAGAAAGTTGCGTCGGGCCCTGCGCTGCCAGGTAAGTTGGCGGATTGTTCGAGCGAAGATCCGGAGCGCGGTGAGCTGTTTCTCGTGGAAGGCGATTCCGCGGGGGGCTCGGCCAAGCAGGCGCGCGATCGCGAGTATCAGGCGATCCTGCCGCTCAGGGGCAAGATCCTGAATACATGGGAGGTCGACGCCGTTGAGATTCTTGCCTCGCAGGAGGTGAATAATATTTCGGTAGCGCTGGGCATCGAGCCCGGCAGCACCGACCTGAGCCAGCTGCGTTATCACAAGGTGTGCATTCTGGCTGACGCCGATTCTGACGGCCTGCACATTGCCACGTTGATTTGCGCGCTGTTCTTGCGGCATTTCCGTCCCTTGGTGCGGGCAGGGCACGTGTTTGTCGCGATGCCGCCGCTGTACCGCATTGATGTGGGTAAAGAGGTGTACTCCGCCCTCGATGAATCCGAGAAGAACGGCATTCTCGAGCGCCTCGAGGCGGAAAACAAGCGCGTCAAGCCAGCAGTGCAGCGCTTTAAGGGGCTGGGTGAAATGAACCCGCCGCAGCTGCGTGAGACCACCATGGATCCCGACACACGGCGCTTGGTGCAGTTAGTGCTCGATGAAGACGGCGACACTGACAGCACCTTTGATTTGCTCTTAGCAAAAAAGCGCGCGGGCGATCGGAAGACCTGGCTCGAAGCCAAAGGCGATCTTGCTGACGTAGCCAGCTGACGCAGAGCCTGCTGTATCCATCGTCGCTCTCGGGTTCTCCGCGTTCAATTTCCAGTTGCAGGTTACAGGCCTCATACCTTGAGGCTCAGTTGTTTGGGCGGTTTAGCATTGGCGGGGTCCTACCTCTTGGACTCGTTGCTAGCCTCTGCTTTTCACTACAGTGTGGAGGTGGGTAGCAGGTACTTTGGCATCACCTCGGATGTCGTCTCGCCACGGCGTGATGCCCTCGAGTCCAGAGCGTCATAGACCTCGTATAGTCAGCAATCATCGCCGAGCGCTATGTCGGCGTGCAAAGGAGCACACATGATGAAAACGCGTTTTGCATTGGCTTGTGCCGCGGCAGCAACGTTATCTCCGCTGGCGCAGGCAGATTGGCAGGTCGGACCCGGCTCGCAGGTGCAGTTTGTGTCGATCAAGAACAACATGATTGGCGAGGTCAGTCACTTCGAGACCCTTGCCGGTACGGTGACTGACGCTGGTGAGGTCGAGGTACGGGTGGCGTTGGACTCGGTTGAAACCAACATCGGTATCCGCAACGAGCGCATGAAGATGATGCTGTTCGAAGTGGGGCTCTATCCTGAAGCCGTGATTACCGCGCAGCTGGATGCCGAGGCCATCGCTGCGATGTCCGATGGTGGGGTCACCAACGTAGCGCTACAAATCGATTTGCATGGCCAGACCGTGACCAAGAATGCGGAGCTGAACGTCGCGGTGACGGATCAAGGGGTGAGCGCAACGACCGCCCAGCCCATTTTGCTGACGGCCGCTGAGTTCGGATTGGAGGGCGGTGTGGCTGCGCTGCAAGAGATCGCCGGCCTTAATGACATCAGTCGGGTGATTCCCGTCACGGTGGCGCTGCAACTGGTCCCCGCAAACTAACGCCTGCCTATTGCACTCCGGCCGCCTGTGCCGTGTTGCGCAGCTCAGCTTGATACCGCTCAGCCGCCTGCATATCGCCGGCTAGCTGGCTGTATTGCATGAGGGCTGCGATCACATTGGGTTGACCCGGCGCGGCACGGTTTGCCGCTTTGAGCGTCGCCATTGCTTCTGCAGGCCGCCCTTGATCGTGCTGGGCCACGGCGTAAACGTAGTGGTAGTAGCTCGGCGTTTCTTCCAGTGAAGCGGCTTTTTCCAAGGCCCCCAGTGCGGCCTCACCATTGCCTTCCCGCACCTCTAATAGGGCAAGACTGAACCACAAAGACGCGTCCTCTTTATTCAGCGCTATCCCGCTTTCCAGCGTTGCCCGCGCGGCTTCCTCTTTGCCTTGAGCGCGGTAGAGGTCTGCAAGATTCACCCGACTGGCGCTCGCCTGAGGATTTTTCTCAAGCGCTGACACCAGCAGTGCCTCGGCCTCTTTGGCATCGCCGCGGGCCTGCTGAAAGCCACTCAGCTGGGTGAGCACCGACGGCATGTCGAGATGCTGTGACTGCACGCGAACGTATTCGTCGAAGAGGGCGCCCAATGGACTCGCTGCTTTCGGTTGCTCCTCTACGGTCGCTTGTTGCCCGGGCAAGTCTGGTGTCTCCGACTCACGCATGCCGGCCGCGGGCGGCATCAGTCCCGCTAATTGTTCTGCTACCACCATTCTCACCGCCAGCACTGGATCTTGGCTCAATGGCAGCACGCGCTCGAGTTGTTGCTCTGGCGGCAGTTGCCCCGCTGCCTCTGCCGCTGCCAAGCGAATCAGGGGGTCGTCGCTCTCTAACCACAAGGGAAGGGAGGGCATAAGCCGCTCCGGGAGCAGACGGCCCAGCTGGGTAATCGCGGAGGCGCGCAGCATGGCGGTATTGCCCGCATTGTTGGCGGTCTCTAACAGCACCGGTGCGGCGCGCACGTCACCGCGGCCAGCTGCGTAAAACGCGCGCGCAGGGTGGTTCCTGCGATCTGCAAAGCGCACACCCCAATCCACCAAGGCCGAGTAGGCCCAGTCCGCACTATGATCGGTATGGCATTGATTGCATGCATTGGGTGCGCCAGTGCTCATGGAAAGATCTGGCCGCGGGATGCGCATGCTGTGATCGCGCCGCGAATCGACTCCCATGTAGAGCTGACTCGGCATGTGGCAGTCCACGCAGGCGCTGCCGGCCGATGCGAACGGGTGCCGGTGGTGGGTGGGGTTGTCGTAGGTGCTGGTCAGATGACACTGGGCACACACGCCGTTGCCTTCCGCTACCAACTGGTTGCTGTGCGGGTTATGACAGTTGGTGCAGGCCACCCCAGCTTGATGCATCTTGCTCTGGATGAACGAACCGTAAACGTACACTTCGTCGCGGATCTGCCCGTCGGGCCAGTAAAGCGGCTCTTCGATGATGGCCAAGCGATGGGTATCGAGTAGCGGTTTGCCCGGGTGGTACTCGCCCAAGGTGCCGCGCCGCGCGTGACATCGCGCGCAGCTATCAATCTGGTGGTTGGTGGTCAGGGGTTCACTGCGCTGTGCGATATCGGCGCCTTCAGCCCACTGCCAGGCGCCTCTCGCCTTGAGGCTCATTGCAAACCCGGTCTGGGCAGCAGACAGGCTTCCCGCATTGGCGAGTGCAACGTGCTCGCCTCCCGGTCCATGGCAGGCCTCACAGCCTACATCGATTTGTTCATAGTGGGTATCAAACCGGTCGTTCCCCGCGTCGTAGCGTTTCTCGACGTCGGTGCTATGGCATTCCGCACAGCTGGTATTCCAATTGAAGAATCCACCCGTCCAATGCAACGGGTCACCGGCTGCGATGGGCTCGTCGGGGTAGAGGTGATACCACCGCTGCCCGCCCTCGCTCCTGGGCCGGGTATCCCAGGCAACCGAGAGTGCCTGCAACCGGCCTTTGCCAAGAGGCAGCAAATATTGCTGCAGGGGCTCAACCCCAAACACATACTCGACCGGATACGTTTCCAGCTCGCCAGCGGCGTTATCGGTCTCAATGAAAAAGGCGTCGCCTTTTTGGCTGAAGGTCGTGGTTACGCCAAAATAATCAAAGGTCGCGTTGTTGAAGTCGCCCAAGACCGTCTCGGGTGTGGCTTCTTGCATCGCCAGATCGTGATGGGAGTCTGTCCAGTCGGCGTTGGCCCGCTCATGGCAGCCGGCACAGGCGGCATTACCGACGTAGCTCGCTTCAGCGCTAGCCGCGGTCGCGGCGAGGGCGCCAAGCAGCATCAGTGCTGCCAGCATTAAACGGCGGCGGGTTGCTCCCACAATGCCGAGCCAAGCGCGGCGACAGCTGTCTTTGCGCCATCGGCGAGCCAACTTGCCAGCGCTGCGCTGAC
>CAXEVD010000018.1:0-11984 GCA_963999395.1 uncultured Halieaceae bacterium | reverse complement strand
AAAGTCAAACTCATTTATCAGACTCTTTTTTCAAATACCATTATTAGTTTTAGCATATTGGCATGCCAAAGAAGAAACATCTTATAAATTTGATATTATAAGTTCTATAATTTTTTGATCGGGTGAAGCTACATAAACATCTCCTGAATTTGCTTTTATTGCTGCTTCAACAGTTTTAAATGTTAATTTAGAATGACACTTGTGAAGTAGTACCGCCCAGACGCCCCAAAAGGGTGCCTGATCGGCCAAAAATAATGAAGTAAGAGAGCACCGCCATGGGAGCAAGGTCTACTGCGGTGGTATTCGAGCAACCGGGGAAAATGGCTTTGCGCCACGTTCAGTTGCCCGAGCCCCACAGTACAGATTGCGTGGTCAAGGTCCATTGGACCGGCATCAGCACCGGCACCGAGAGGTTGCTGTGGGACGGGCGTATGCCGCCCTTTCCGGGGCTGGCGTATCCGCTCGTGCCCGGCTACGAAAGCGTTGGCAGCGTGATTGAACCTGGCAAAGATACTGAGCTGACAGCGGGTCAGCGTGTTTTTGTGCCTGGAAGCAGAGGCTTCACCGATGTACACGGACTGTTTGGTGGTGCCGCGCAGTCGCTGGTTGTGCCCGCTGATCGCCTGATATCACTTCCTTCAGAAATGGAATCAACCGGTGTGTTGCTTGCGCTCGCTGCCACAGCTTGTCATGCCTTGGGGCGCATGGAAGATCTCGGGCCGCCCGAGTTGATCATTGGCCACGGCGCCCTCGGGCGCCTACTGGTCCGCGTCACCGAGGCCCGATACCAGATGACGCCTGTGGTCTGGGAAACCGCCGCCGAGCGTCGCGAAGGTCACCACAACTACCCCGTGATTGACCCTAAAGAGGATGACCGGCGCGACTACCAACGCGTCTGCGATGTGAGCGGTGCCAGTCTGATCATCGATCAAGCGGTGCATCACCTCGCCAAAGGCGCCACGGTGCTCCTCGCGGGCTTCTACGCAGCACCCATTCAATTCAATTTCCCGGCCGCGTTCATGCGCGAAGTCGACTTGCGCATCAGTGCCGAATGGCAGCCGGAAGATATGCAAACCGCCCTCGACCTGATCTCAGGGGGAGATCTGTCACTGAGCGGCATTATCACCCATGACCAACCCTATGACAGCGCTGAAACCGCCTACCAACAGGCGTTTTCTGATCCTCGCTGCCTGAAGATGGTCCTCGATTGGAGAGACGCATGAACGCACCGGAGAGTGCCAAGCTATATGACCCGGGTTTGGAATCCACTGGGGAGAGAGCCGATTTACTGGCCTCCTCCGGAGACGATGCACCCAAAACCCAGATCATTGCGATCTACGGTAAGGGCGGTATCGGCAAGAGCTTCACGCTGGCCAATCTCTCGTACATGATGGCCCAGCAGGGCAAGAAAGTGCTACTGATCGGCTGCGACCCCAAGAGTGATACCACGTCACTGCTCTTCGGCGGCAAAGCCTGCCCCACCATCATCGAAACCGCCTCCGCGAAGAAGGCCGCGGGCGACGAGGTGTCGGTTGGTGACGTGTGCTTCAAGCGCGATGGCGTGTTCGCCATGGAACTGGGCGGCCCCGAAGTCGGCCGAGGTTGCGGCGGCCGCGGCATCATCCACGGCTTTGAGACGTTGGAAAAACTCGGCTTCCACGACTGGGATTTCGACTACGTATTACTCGACTTTTTGGGCGATGTCGTCTGTGGCGGCTTCGGCTTACCCATTGCGCGGGACATGTGCCAGAAGGTGATTGTGGTGGCCTCGAACGACCTGCAGTCACTGTATGTCGCCAACAACGTCTGCTCCGCCGTTGAATACTTCCGTAAGCTGGGCGGCAACGTGGGCGTGGCGGGCATGGTCACCAATAAAGACGATGGCGCCGGGCAGGCCCAGGCCTTCTGTAAGGCCGTCGGCATTCCCGAGCTCGCCTCGATTCCGGCCAACGACGATATCCGTCGAAAAAGCGCCTCCTACGAAATTATCGGGCGCCCCGAAAGCGAGTGGGGCTCACTGTTTAGCGAATTGGCAGTCAATGTGGCAGAAGCGCCTCCCCACAAACCAGAGCCCCTCTCACAAGACGGACTATTGGAGCTATTCGATGGCGACACTGTAGGCCGCGACGTGGTCTTACAGCCCGCGAGCCTCGAGGATCTTTGCAACGTTGAGCACCTGAACAAACCCTCTTTGGAAGTCATTTATGACACCGTCTGACGCCGTCATTGCCGTTGATAGCGAGAACACCGCGCAGGCGGCGGGCTGTCATGCGGGCGAAGATGTGATGCGCGATGCAGCTGCGAGGGCGGGCAAGAGCGCCCAGCTGGAACAGTATGATCAGGATTACCCCAAGGGTCCCCATGATCAACCGCAAAGCATGTGCCCTGCCTTTGGCTCGCTAAGAGTCGGGCTGCGTATGCGTCGCACGGCGACGGTGCTATCAGGTTCCGCCTGCTGCGTTTACGGCTTGACCTTTACATCGCACTTCTACGGTGCCAAGCGCACGGTGGGCTATGTGCCCTTCGACTCCGAGTCGCTGGTCACCGGCAAGTTGTTTGAGGACATCCGCGAAGCCGTCCATGAACTGGCTAACCCCGACGAATACGACGCGGTGGTGGTGATCAACCTCTGCGTGCCGACCGCATCTGGCGTGCCGCTGGATCTGCTCCCCGACGAGATTGACGGGGTGCGCATCATTGGCATTGACGTCCCGGGCTTTGGCGTGCCGACCCATGCGGAAGCCAAGGATGTGCTCGCCGGCGCCATGCTGGGCTATGCGCGAAACGAGATCCAGGCTGGACCCGTAGCCCGTCCCGCTGGTCTTGAAACCGAGACTGCCGCACCGAGTGTTGCGCTGGTCGGCGAAATCTTCCCGGTGGACGCGATCACCATTGGCCGCATGTTGCAGCCCATGGGGGTCAAGGCCGGCCCGGTGGTGCCAACCCGTGAATGGCGAGAACTGTATGCCGCGCTGGATTGCTCCGCCGTGGCCATGCTGCACCCCTTTTATGCGGCTACCGCACGCGAATTCAAGGCCGCCGGGCGCCCACTGCTGGGTTCTGCACCGGTAGGTGTTGAAGGGACGCGGGACTGGCTGACCCATCTGGGTGATGTGCTGAACCTTCCCAAGAAGCAGATTGACCAGGCGGTGAACGCACAACTCTCTGCCATCCGAGGCGTGCTCGAGGCCAACCCCATTGATGCACGCATTACCCTCTCGGGCTACGAAGGATCAGAACTCATCGTCGCGCGACTGCTCATCGAAAGCGGCGCTAATGTGCGCTACGTGGGTACTGCCTGCGCTAAATCAGATTGGTCAGCCCATGACTGCGAGTGGCTTGAGGCCCGGGGTGTGAGCGTCAAATTCCGCGCGTCGCTCGAAGATGATCTGTACGCCATGGACACCTTTGATCCGGACATCGCGATCGGCACCACGCCGGTGGTACAGCACGCCAAAGAGCTGTCGATTCCGAGCCTCTATTTCACCAATCTGATTTCCGCCCGACCCCTGATGGGCGTCGCCGGCGCCGGATCTCTGGCTGAGGTAATCAACACGGCAATAGCGGGCAAGGAGCGCTTCCAGAACATGGAGTCCTTCTTCGCGGGTGTCGGCAGCGGCACCAAAACCGGGATCTGGACGCCTCAGATCATCGACCGCCACGGCATGGGGGAGGCAGGCTGATGTTAGTTCTCGATCATGATCGCGCTGGTGGCTACTGGGGCTCCGTGTATATGTTCACGGCGGTCAAGGGCCTGCAGGTCATCATTGATGGCCCGGTGGGTTGCGAGAACCTGCCCGTCACCTCGGTATTGCACTACACCGACGCCCTCCCACCCCACGAACTGCCGATCGTGGTAACCGGTCTTGCCGAGGAAGAACTGGGGCAGCGCGGTACCGAGGGTGCCCTGCGCCGGGCCCACCAGATGCTGGATCCCAAAAAACCCAGCGTGGTGGTCACCGGCTCTATTGCCGAGATGATTGGCGGTGGCGTCACGCCCGAGGACACCAACATTCAGCGCTTTCTGCCGCGCACCATTGATGAGGACCAGTGGCAGAGCGCAGATCGCGCCCTGATGTGGCTCTGGGATCAATTTGGTAAGGCTAAAGCGAAGAAGCGCAAAGCCAAGAAGGCGGACGACGGCATCAAGCGCGTCAATATCATCGGCCCGGCCTATGGCTATTTCAACACCCCCTCCGATCTCGCCGAGATTCAGCGGCTGGTTGAGGGCATCGGTGCCGAAATCAATATGATTTTCCCGCTGGGCTGCCCGCTGGACGACGTGGTATCCCTTGCCGATGCTGACGCGAATGTTTGCTTGTACCGCGAGTATGGCCGCAAGCTCTGTGAGGCACTCGAAACACCCTACTTCCAGGCGCCGATCGGTCTGGACAGCACCACCAAATTCCTCCGAGCCCTGGGCGAAGAGCTGGATCTGGACCCCGAGCCGTTTATTGAGCAGGAAAAGCACACCACGTTGAAGCCCGTCTGGGATCTGTGGCGCTCAGTGACGCAGGATTTCTTTGGCACGGCCAGTTTTGGTGTTGTGGCAACCGAAACCTACACCCGGGGATTGCGACACTTCCTTGAGGGCGAGTTGGGTCTCCCATGCGCCTTCCACTTTTCGCGCAAAGCGGGCGTCAAGCCCGACAACCAGGAGGTCCGAGACGCCATTCATCAGTCCGGAGCGCTACTGGTATTCGGTGGTTACAACGAGCGCATGTATGTCAACGAGGCGGGCAACAAGAGCGTCTACATTCCCGCTTCGCTGCCCGGCACGATTATTAGGCGACACACGGGCACGCCCTTTATGGGCTACGCCGGCACCTGCTATCTGGTGCAAGAAGTCTGCAACGCCCTCTTTGACGCCCTCTTTAATGTTCTACCGCTCGGTACCGATCTCGACAAGGTCGAGGCCACGCCTGCGCGCGCAGCAGAGACCCTGCTTTGGGCCGATACAGCTCAGAACGGTCTCGATCGCATTGTTGCGGCACAACCGATTCTGGTCCGCATTTCAGCGGCCAAGCGGCTTCGCGATGCGGCAGAGCAGGTGGCCCGTGCTGCAGGAGTCGCCACAGTGGAAATTGATCATGTCCAACACGCAAGTGAAAGTTTGCAATTTGGTGATGCAGCATGACTGCGATCTCACCTCACACATTGGAAGGAGCTGGCGTAATGAAGTCACAAGTTCTTAACCGTTCTATCGATCGCCGAACAAAATTAGATCAACTTCAGTTCAAGCTTGTTTTCATCGTAGTGTTCTCGTGGTTCGTCTTTGCGGAGGCGATGAAGGTCTTGAGTTCGTCACGAGACAACACACAACAAAATTGGTGGAAAGAGGCGCTTACACAGACCAATAGTGTAGTGCCATACCTTTTTATGAGGGTGTAAATGAGCCAGTCAGTTTTGGTTCGCTAATGAACAGATATAAACGTTGTAAAGGAAAATAGACGCCGAGCGTCTGAGGGGAGGGCTAAATATGTCGATGCTGAGTTTTGAAAAAAAGTATCGCGTCAAAGGAGGCACGCTTATAGGAGGTGACCTGTTCGATTTTTGGGTGGGACCTTTCTATGTAGGCTTTTTTGGAGTGACGACCGCAGTGTGCGCGATTCTGGGCACCGCGCTCATTTTGTACGGTGCAGCGCAGGGTGACACCTGGAATGTCTGGAGAATTAGTATTGAGCCACCAGCGCTCAGTTACGGCCTGAGCTTGGCACCGATGAATGAGGGTGGACTGTGGCAATGGATCACCGTATTTGCCTGTGGTGCGTTTGGCTCGTGGATAATGCGCCAAGTTGAAATTTCCAGGAAGTTGGGGATGGGACTTCACGTTCCTTTCGCTTTTAGTTTTGCAGTATTTGCTTACGTTTCTCTGGTGGTAATCAGGCCCTGGCTGCTTGGAGCATGGGGACATGGGTTCCCCTACGGCATCATGAGTCACCTAAATTGGGTTAGCTATATCGGCTACCAATACGCTGCATTTCACTACAACCCCGCTCATATGATCGCGGTCACTTTCTTCTTCACCACCTGTCTGGCATTAGCGATGCACGGATCACTGATTTTGATGGCGACAGATCCAAGGCGCGGCGAGAACGTGAAAACGGGTGAGCACGAGAATTCATTCTTCCGAGACAACATTGGTTACTCCATTGGCGCGCTTGGCATACACCGACTTGGCATGTTCACCGCGATATCGGCAGCTTTCTGGAGCGCCATATGTATGTTGATCAGCGGGCCGTTATGGAGTGAATCGTGGCCTTCTTGGTGGAACTGGTGGCTTGAACTGCCAATTTGGAGCTAGAGGAGAGCTTTGAAATGAGAGAGAACTTAAATATTTTTACAAAAGTTCAGGTTGCCGCTCCTGACTACCCTGGCGTACCTATCGGCGACGCTGAATATCAACGCGTTGGTGGCATCTATCACAGTACGTTTATGGGTAGATTTGGTGACGCACAAATTGGCCCCATTTATTTAGGCGCTACCGGCATCGCCTCGATCATCACCTTTTTTGTTGCCTTCTTTATTATGGGGATGAACATGGCTGCGTCTGTGGATTGGAGCCCGATTGAGTTCATGAAGAACTTCTTTTGGCTAACTCTGGATCCGCCGCCAGCCAAATACGGCCTCAGCTTTCCTCCGCTTTGGGATGGCGGCTGGTTCCTTATCGCTGGCTTCTTCCTTACCGCGTCCATAATGTTGTGGTGGTGGCGTACCTTTAAGATTTCTCAGAACCTCGGCATGAGTAACTACCTTGCTTGGGCATTTGGATCAGCGATCTGGCTGTATCTAGTATTGGGCTTCTTTCGTCCCATTTTAATGGGCTCATGGTCCGAGGCTGTCCCTTACGGGATTTTCTCTCATCTAGACTGGACTCAGAATTTCTCGCTCCGGTACGGAAACCTTTTTTACAACCCATTTCACATGCTATCGATAGCCTTCCTTTATGGATCAGCAGTTCTGTTCGCTATGCACGGTGCAACTATCCTCGCGACCTCTCGATATGGGGCCGACCGGGAAATTGATCAAATTACTGATCGAGGCACAGGAGCGGAAAGGGGTGCATTGTTCTGGAGATGGTGCATGGGCTTCAACGCTTCAGTTGAATCGATACACAGATGGGCTTGGTGGTTTGCGGTACTCACGGTCATAACCGGAGGTATCGGCATATTGCTAACAGGCACCGCAGTCGATAACTGGTATTTATGGGCCCTGGAGCGAGGCATGGTCCCGTAGGCCGCAATCAATAGTGGGGTGTACCTCGTCAGGTGGCGATTTTGATCCTTGAGGTCCCCCCATGGAAGAACTGAAACAGCTTTGAGGATCTAACGTAAAACTGGCCGATAAGAAGCCACATCAAACCTCACTAGGGCAGGTAAGAATTTGTGGGCACTAACCGTGTCTGCAAATAGAGATGAGTCAGCAACGAAACACGCTGCACTCGTTTTGCAAAAGCGTCGCTACGGTAGTCCAAGTGGGCACCGTTGACGACACACGATTACCTATTGCAATAGGAGGAAACGCTATGAGTAGTCTAAGCGAAAGTGAAGCAAAGGAATTCCATTCAGCTTACATCATGGGATTCACGGGCTTCACGATTGTAGCCATAGTCGCACATTGGTTGCTCTACACATGGAAGCCCTGGTTCTAAGGAGCCAGAAAATCTAATAACGCTTGAGAATTTCTCTCACGCAAAAAAGTTGGAGTAAAAAAATATGCACAGACTATGGATGATGTTTGACCCGCGCCAAGTGATGGTAGGCATTTCGGCTTTCCTATTCACATTGGCTCTGATGATCCATTTCATTCTGTTGAGCACTGAGCGGTATGACTGGCTTGGTGATCCAAATGCTGGCGGCATGGCTGCAGTCAGCACCCAACAGGAAGCAGCTCCTCACGTGAGAAGCTGAGAAATGGGGGGCTTTGAATAAAAAGCCCCAACTGTTTAGACCCGTGGCGAGGCCTACTGTGGCTGAGCCGGTTGCGGAGCTGGCCAAGAAGTTGCGATCACCCTGCCCCCAGAGCTGTCGATCGCTAGAGACTTTGATGCTGTTGCTACGCAATTTCTCTTCTGGAGAGCGGGTCATTTACCTAGCCCGCTAATTTCTATGCTGGAATCGAGTTCGAAAGATCGAGTCGTATCGTTCGATGACGAACGCATTATTGCAGTGGAAGCCGACGATCGGATTGTCGGTTATCCTAAAAAACTGGAAGCGCACTTAGGCGACGGGACTTTACATCGAGCCTTTTCCATACTTCTTTTTAACGACAGAGAACAGGTATTGCTTCAAAAGCGCAGCCAGAGCAAGTTACTTTGGCCCGGGTTTTGGTCCAATACATGTTGTAGTCACCCTAGAAAGGGCGAGAGCTTAGAGCAAGCGGCTCATCGCAGAATTGAAGAGGAGATGGGGTGCGAAGCGGATCTCTACTTCACATACCGGTTTACCTATCATGCTACGTATTTGGACGTTGGTGCCGAGCACGAAATTTGCTCGGTCTACGTGGGGAAACCTCAAACTAGCATATCTCCTAACAGAGAGGAGGTCGACGCACACCGCTGGATCAATTTCGAGGACTTGGACGAGTGGGTAGATTCCTCACCAGAGGTGTTCACCCCTTGGTTTAGACTTGAGTGGGAAAAACTCCGCGGCACTTCAATCTCAACAGAACTTTCGGTACTGGGTCGAGCAAGCCCTGCTAATAAGTGAGTGCCTATATACACCGAAAAGCGGGTGAGGAGTCTGACAAATACACGGGCAACCAATCCTGACCCATAGCCGTGATCTGCAATCGCTGATCCGCTTGTTCGAGCACGCCAAGATCAATAAGGGGCCTTAGCCGCTTTTCTAAGGCAGGGCTGCCCGCGGGGACTCCCTGATTACACAACAGTTGCCTCAGTAGGTAGCGCAACCCGACGTCGTTATTCGAATCTAATAGTCCTAACCTAGGCCGCAGTTCAGACGCTTGGGCATGTTCGTGCCAGTCGTCCCAACGCTGGGCGTTTTCGATAAACATCTCCGGCAGTTCGCTTATAGCTCCCAGTCCGACTCCAAGAACCCACGCTTGGGGATGGTTATGAAAACCGTATGTGCTAATGGATAACCTTCCCGCCTGGCGAGAGACTGCTAACTTGTGGTCCGGGCGCGCAAAGGTACTCAAGCCAAGGACTGAATAACCGGAGCTTAGCAATGACTCTGAGAGCTGGTTATAAAGCACAAGCTTATCGGTTAAGGACGGTAACATTCTGTCTGTTAATGCGGCTTGGTGCGGAAATCGCTTTTCGCGCTTCACAAACGGATGACACTCGATCCAGTCGACCCCCAGAGAGACCAGCAAATCGATGCTGGAGGCAAGAGTTTCTGGTGTTTGGCCTGGCATACCGAACAATTGGTCTGCGCCCACTGACTGATATTCAAGCTCCCGGGCGACATTAATTACGTCCTCTAGCATTTCTGCTGACTGGTAACGACCAATCTCATTCTGCACGCTGGGGTGCATATCCCTAACCTGCAACTTCAGTTCGTTTACACCCAAACCCCTCAGAAACGTCAGTTGAGAACGTGAGGCCCTCCTCGGATCAAGCTCAAAACTGAATTCTGTCTGCGGTGTAACGTCAAAATGTTCTGTAATGGTCGAGAAGATCTGCCCGAGCAATAAATCAGACAGACAGTTAGCCGACGCGCCAATAACCTGCAGACTGCAAAGCTCTCGTTTATCGCCTACGAGCGCAGCAGTTGACTGAAGTTCGTTGATGACGGCAGCCGTATACTCCTCCTGCATTTTGCTGTTGGTTGAGGCGACCGCGATGGCGCCGCAGGTGAGGTCGAGGGCCGGACAGAGTGGTAAGGAGACAGCCAAGGACAAGCGCTCGTGCGGATTGCTACGTATATTGTCGTATGCACGGCCTTGCAGTTCGGCAGAAATAGAGTCGTGTGAGTGCCCAATAGAGAAGCTACTTAGGGGCTCGGCCTTTGCCTCCGAGCCCTGCTGTCTAGCGCCTTGCGATGTCGTGTTAACCACTTGCACTTCCCCCTTCTGGAACTTTGTTCCTGCCATCTGGGTCTTACTGCAAGAGGGGTGGTGGACTGATGACCTGACCCCAGAACCCGTGCACTTCTTTTTCGTCTTTTTGTGCACTCACACTATATTTTTTTGGGGATCGCGGGTCAACCCACAATAAAATGGCTTCTCCGCCCCCGAATTACTCAGTCAGTAGTTGTCGCTAGCAGTTGGTTGATAACGGAAAAGTTCTGCAGAGGCAGGATTTTCTGGCGTTTCAGTATGTATTCGCGGGTACGGGATGACGCGGTTAATCGCGATTACGGGGCTGTATTTGAGCCGCCATTTCGTCGCGTTCTTTCATCACCATGAATAGTTCAAGTATCCACGATGCCTTAGCAGAGAAGTGCCGCGGTTGATTCGAGCGCTGCCACTCTTCGGTGTGGGGAACAGCGTCGAGCAAGAATTGATTCTCCGCTGCGCAGGGTTCAAGCATGTATTCCGGCGCCGCGTTTGGCCCGCGAATCAAGCCAAGCAAGATCTGGAGTTTGCGAGTCCGCGACACAACCGCGCGTTGGCTGATTGAGTCGTAATCATTGTGCACAACGGTATGACCAATCTCGGCGTAGAGCCGACGGGCGGCCAGAATGCCGGGCCGACAACTGCGGGGCAGTTGGCGAATACCTTCGTCTGCTAACTCATAACGCCGCTCAGCTTCTGCGAGAACCTGCTTGAGTACATGGGTGAGTTCAGCGCTGGGCGCCGGGTGGCGGAGAAACGCATCGGGGTCGATGCCGGCAGCCCGCATTAGGTCTCGCGGCAGGTATAGCCGCCCGGCGCGGGCATCTTCGCCCACATCGCGGCAGATGTTGGTCAGTTGCATGGCCACACCCAAATCGGCGGCGCGGGCTAGCGTCGCATGGTCTTTCACCCCCATGAGAATCGCCATCATGACGCCGACGGTGCCTGCCACGCGCGCGCCGTAGCCACACACTTCTGCCAGCGTGTGGTAATCCCGTCCATCGGTGTCCCACTCAAAGCCCTCAAGCAGGGCGTCGAGCAGCCCTCGCGGAAGTTTGTGGTCGATCACGATCTGACTCAGCACTCGGTCGATCGGATGATTTTCGGGGCGAGCGTCGTAGATCAGGTCGAGTCGCTGATGCAGTGAGCCCAGCGCCTGGCGGGGGTCATCACCGAGATCCACTAAATCGTCAGCGATGCGACAGAACGCATAAAGTCCGGATGCTGACTCGCGCAGCGCTCGCGGCAGAAAATGCGAGGCGATATAAAAGGACTTGGAGCCGTGTGACAGCAACCGCCGACATTCACTCATGTCGGTATGGGGCGTCATGATCTGGTGGTCGTTACGCACGTTGGGTCACGGCTGCAGGGATCAACTGGTCGATCACCTTGGCGGAAGAGATCACTGCCGGCATGCCGGCACCGGGATGGGTGCCCGCGCCGACGAGGTAGAGGCCCTTGATGTCCTCGCTGCGGTTGTGCGGTCTGAACCAGGCGCTCTGTGTAATCCGGGGCTCGTAACCGAAGGCAGCCCCTTTGACCGAGTTCAGTCGGTCGTGGAAATCCTGCGGCGACAGCAGTCTGGAGGTCACGATGCGATCACGCAGGCCGGGCAGCATGGTCTCTTCCAGTCGCTGGCAGATACGCTCTTTGAAGCTCTCGGCATCGGTGTGCCAATCGACATCTGCATCGAGGTGCGGCACCGGCGCCAGGGCATAAAACGTGTCGCAGCCCTCGGGTGCCAGCGAGGGATCAGTCTCCGTGGGCCGGTGCAGATAGAGGCTGAAATCATCGGCCAGCACTTTGCGCTTGAAGATGTCGTCCAGCAGACCTTTATAGCGTGGCCCTAAAATCACAGAGTGATGCGGTACGTCGGGGTACTTGCCCTCGGTACCGAAGTACCAGACGAACAGTCCATTGGAAAAATGCGAGCGGTCGATTTTGCGGTCCGTCCATCGCTTGCG
>CAXEVD010000017.1:0-12491 GCA_963999395.1 uncultured Halieaceae bacterium | reverse complement strand
CTCGGGCTGTCATCTTGCAGCATTACGCTGGCCAAACGTGCTGCCTGCTGAAGTCGCACTGTTAGGCTGGCTGCTGGTAGCAATTTGGGTAGGACTGATCGCCGCCATTCACAGCCCAATGGGTCATCGCACGCCCTCGCTGACGCAATGGGACCTGCGACTAAGATTTGCGGTGGTCATAGGCCTGTTGGGTGCCAGTGCCTATGGCCTGACTTTGGGCTTGCCAGGGTGGATTGCGCTGAAGATTGCCGTGTTCGCGGTTCTGGTGGCCTGCGGTATCGCCGTCCGCTTTGCGCTCAAGCCTTTTGCCACAGCCTATACGAGCATGGTGAGCGAGGGCGCAAGTGACGCCGGCAATGCCGCCATGATCACCCACATGGGCGTGGTACGACGCTATGTCTGGGTCATCTGGATCGGACTATTCGTGAATGCCGCGCTCGGTCTTCACGTGATTACACTCTGACTGACGCCCTCTTGAATCCATCCACTTTGAGCGTGTCGCGTTGGCTGCTGGCGGCCATCAGCAGCCTCTCGCCCTTTGGCATCTCCATCATGGTGCCTTTGGTACCCATGCTGAGTATTTCTCTGGATCGCAGCGTCAGCGACCTGCAATACCTGTTCTCGATTTACGTGATTGGCCTCGCCGTGAGTCAGCCGCTGTTCGGGTTGGTCACCGACCGCATCGGGCGGCGCCAAGTGCTCTTGTGGGGGTTCGCCGTCTTCGTGGGCGCCAGCATCCTGCTGATTTTTGTCGACACGCTGGGCGCGATGATCTTTCTCCGTTTTATGCAGGCCGTCGGCGTCGGTGTCGGCACAGTCGTGGCGCGGGGCCTTATCCGCGATCACCTGCCCCCCGACGAGGCACTGAAGGCCTTCGCATTATTGACCGCCGCGATGGGGTTCACGCCGGTGATCGCCCCTGTTGTGGGGGGCTACCTGGCGTCGCTACTGGGCATGGCTTCCGTGTTTGTTGTGCTGGCTTTACTCGGCGTAGGCCTTCTGCTCCTGTGTGTGAAATCCATTCCCCATGACGGGCTTGTCGACCTGGATGAGGGCCAGGCAGCGTCACTCAAGGGCTACCTGTCATTGCTCCGCTCGCTGCGATTCTGGGGTCACGCCGGCGCCTTCGGGTTTTTACAGGGCATGGTTTTTACCTTACTGGCTACGGGCAGCGTCCTGTTTCAGGACCAATTCGGGTTGTCGATGGAGGGGTTCAGCCTGGTTTGGGGGAGTTCTGCCTTGGTCTATGTTTTCGGCTCTTTCCTGCTAAGCCATCTGTCATCACTGGGCACACCGCAATGGCAGCATCGCGCCGTGCTGGGTATGTTACTGGTGTCTTTCAGCGCGCCCGGGCTGATCGCCTGGCAGGGGCTGACACTGACCGCTGTGGTGCTGCCCCTGTTCAGCTCCATGCTGCTGTCGGGGATCCTTACACCCACCACGATGTATGGCGCGGTCAACGCCGTGCCGCGTTGGAGCGGCAGCGCGGCGGGTCTCTCCAGCTCGGTAGGGATGACTATGGCAGGACTGTTCTCGTGGTTGGGCGCCACACTTTACGAGACCGAGCCCGCGCTGATCATGGTGTGTTTTGGTGGAGCAGGCATCGGTTTTGTGCTCTGCTGGTGGCTCGCACATCGCGAGGGCTGACTGCCGAGACGCAACCGGCGTCGTAGATGCAGCAACGTCGATACCCTGCCACTGAATCGCCAAACTGGATGAGTAATGCGGAGGAGAAAAGCTGATGGCAAAAGGAAAAGTCGCTGTATGCACTGGGTCTGGGAGACCCGGCGGTTTGGGGGAAGCCATTCTGCGTCGTTTCGGTGAAGAGGGTTACCGTCTTGTTGTCACCGATGTGGATGGCGCTGGATCGAGTCACCTCGCCAAACCCGACGAAATGGCTTCCGTCGCTGAAAGTTTGCGCTCTCAGGGCACCGACGTTGTCAGCCATGGCTGCGATGTTCGCTCGGCCGAGTCCGTCAAACAACTTTTCGATGTAGTGATGGAGCACTTTGGCAGGGTGGATGTATTGATCAACAACGCCGGTATCGGGTTTGTCATGAAGGACACGCGAGAAGTCTCACCTGATGAGTGGAATCTGGTAATTGATGTCACATTGAGTGGCGTTTTCCACTGCACTCAGGCGGCCGCCGCGCATATGGAGGCCGCGGGGCACGGGGGACGGATCATCAATATCGCCAGCCAAGCGGCAAAGTCGGGATTCCCGCACATGGCCCCCTACTGTGCCGCCAAGCATGGCGTGATTGGCCTGACCCGCACAGCTGCCATCGACTACGGCAGAGCGGGCATTACCGTCAACGCAGTATGCCCAAACCACGTCACCACGGGCCTCGGCAGTGCTCAAAACGCCTATTTTTCTGCATTTAAGGGCCTGACAGAAGCTGCTTATCTCGAGGAGATGGCCGCACGCATACCGCTGCAACGTATTGGCCAGGCCGCTGATACAGCTGCAATGTGCGCCTTTCTCGCATCCGACGATGCAAGCTTCATTACGGGTGAAGCGATCAACGTGAGTGGCGGAGAAGAAATGCACTGATTCTGGTGCGCGCCAGCCAAGTTGCGGGTGGGCACTACTCAGTCAACACAAAAACAGCTTAGCAACCTAGGTTAGAAATAATTAGAACTAAACAGCCCCGCTCGATTGTGACTCGGCGGGGCGATTTTCGAACCTACAGCTCACAAAGGCCAGCAATCAGATGATGTTAGCCGCCAAATCGATACTTCAATGTCGCCAAATAAGTTTCCGGCATATTGTAGTAGCGCGTGAATAGGAAAGATTGGGTGTAGGTTTTGTCACCGCAATTTTTGCACTCGAGGTTCAGCTCCCAGGGCGAATCAGCCATGGATAGTTTGACTCCAGCATTGACTAAGGTTACCGACTCGTTATAACCGCTGTTTCGCGTGCCAGGGTATTGCGAGCCCAAGTATCGCACCATGATATTTGGCGTCACGGTGACACCCCCTAAGGAGAAATCGACCGATGTGCCAAGGGTATAAGTTTGATGCGGGCTACGCTTGGGTTCGGCGACGTTGCAGTCAGCATCGTAAGCTGCCAAGTTGGCGTTAGGTGTCACACAGCCGCCGGGTAAGTCCTGATACTCCGCATTCTGCCAGCCCAGTGCAGCAAAAATCTGCCAGTTATCGCTTGGAAGGGCAGTAATCTCAGCTTCAATACCTGGCACCTCCAACCCCCCCGCATTGGTAGTCAGGAACTGACCGTCCGGGGTGGCAGAGGTAGTCTGCAAGTCTTCGAGATCAGAATAGAACAAGGTGATATTGGTGCGCAGACGGCCGTCCATCCAGTCTCCGCGCATCCCCAACTCATAGGACCAAATCGTCTCCGGTGCGAATGCCTGAAGCGCAGCCGAGCTGGATCCGCGGGCGTTCCAGCCACCGGACTTAAAGCCATTAGTCGCGGAGGCGTACATCATGAGGTTATCAGTGAACTTGTGTGCATAGGCAATTCGCGGGGTAATCTCCTGCTCGCTTTGCGACAGCGGGATGCCTGCAGCCACCATACCGGCGGAGTTCACCGTTCCCTGGAAATCGACCGTCTTCTCTTCATCGGTATAGCGCGCACCCAATGTCAACGTGCCATTTTCCCCAACTTTAATATCGGCCTGAGCATAAACCGCGAAACTCTCCGTGGTATTGCTCAGCACACGATCGGCCAAAGTTGTGAAAAGAGTGGACGGTGGAACAGGAACACCAACCGCCCCAAGGTCTAAGTAATCGACGAAATCAACTTCGTTATCCTCGTCCATGTAATACACACCCGTCTGCAAGAAAGCCCGCCCGTCCATAATGTCTCCGGACCATTTCAACTCGGCCGAGTACATATCGTGCTCGCCCTGATTATCAATGATGAAAAAGTCTGGGAAGAAATCGAGCGAGAAAGGGAAGTTCAGTAGGAAGTCTTGCTCGATCGAGCGCGCACCAAAAATCAGATTGGTCGTGCCGCCCATGGCGTCCCACGCGAGATTAGAGGTGATATTCAGCGTGTCGACCTCGTTGCCATAGTCAGACATGCCGCCGCCCATTGGCAGCCCACTGCCCAGAACGGAGAGCGAGTAACGGTCATCGCCATCCAGAAAGCCATGGATGTTGGCCACCTCTGACTTCCCACCATCCACTGCAATATCCCAGGTCATTGAGTCCGAAATCAGCCACCGCAATGCTGCACGGATACCAGTAAGGTCCGCCTCGTTGTAATCTTTGCCATCAGTGCGATTCTCAAGGTAACCGTCAGTGTCAACATAGTAGGCGGAGAATTTGGTCAAGACATTGTCGCTCAGCGGCAAATCGATGCTGCCGCGCACCATGGTCTTGCCCCAATTACCCGCACCAGCTTCAACATAACCCTGCATGGTGTCAGACGGCTTTTTCATAACGACGCTGATCGCACCGCCCGTGGTATTGCGACCGTAAAGCGTGCCTTGCGGCCCGCGCAGCACCTCAATCCGCTCTACATCAAATAAAGCAACGTTGTTGACGTTCTGCCTAGTGATGTACACGTCGTCAACATAGGTGCCGACTGGTGGGTCAAATGTAGAGATCGATTCGTCGTTTCCCTGCGCACGCAGGTAGTACATGTTGGCGGTTCCCAAGCCAGTATTGTTGCCACCAAACAGGTTGGGCACCACGTTTATGAGATCCAGCGTATCGTCAATCTGCAGCCGCTCTATCATTTCTTCGCTGTAGGCGCTGACGGCAAGCGGGACATCCTGAACGGACGCCTCCTTCCGCTCCGCGGTGACAAGCACCTCCTCAAGTTGAGCAGATGCCACACTGGGTAGCACAGTTGTAATTGCCGCTGAGACGAGCATCGGTAGACCCGAGCGCTGAAAATAGTTTTTCATAACGTGACTTCCCTGGGTGCTTGTTGTTTTCACTCTTGAAGTAATTGCGAAGGAATTGCTATATCCGTATATCATTATCGCTATTGGTCAATCAAGGTGGCTTTTAGCTAGCCAGCGGGGCCTAACCGCGCGATGCGGTATACAGAGGGAGCCTGAATCATGGCGGGACTGCAACATTCCCTGGCACTGAACAAAGATTTCAATCAGCGAGCGCGCGAGCGTTTCACTTCCTCCATGCGGGCCTGGGTGCTCACCGATCTCGCGGCACAAATGCAGGCAGACTACGAGCAAGCCAGTACCGACGCGGGTGAGAGTCATTCATCGGGCGAGGCAGTTCATCAATTCCTCAAGGAGCGAGGCTTATTTAAGTGGTACTCCAGCTTGCGCTGCGCCACTCAGGAGCTGGTCTGGCAGTCTGTGCTGCGCGCGATCGAGTCGGACCCCGACTCCGTCAATGACATCAGCACCGCAACCCCAGCCACCCGCGGTGGCTCTCTGGCGCTGGACGAAAACGTCACTCTGCCCGCTTACATCGATACGATGGATGTGCACCTGATGCCAGGTAATTATCAGGGCGGCCATAGTCAGGGTGCCGAAGCCGGTGTTGTCTATGACAATGGGTTGGACGTTTTTTCATTTGGTGTCATGGGGAAGAACCTCGATGATATCGGACACTCCATGGCCAACTTCACACGCCTGAAATGGCCGGATTTGAGTCCCGAGCTGATTGTCGATGTCGGGTGCACGATCGGACACAACACACTGCCGTGGAAACAAGCCTTCCCGGAGGCAGAAGTGCACGGCCTGGACACCGCGTCCCCCTGTTTACAGTATGGCCACGCCCGTGCAGAGGCGATGGGTATCCCTATTCAGTTCAAGCAAGCGCTCTGTGATGCCCTGCCGTATAGCGACAACAGCGTGGATGTGGTGTTTTCTTCCATGTTTCTCCATGAGTTGCCAACTGAATTGATCAGGGCCTTCTTCAAAGAGGCGCATCGTGTCCTTAAGCCAGGTGGCGTGCTCATTAATATGGAGCTTCCGCCAAATGACGCATTGGGCGCCTACGACGCGTTTTATCTCGACTGGGACTGTTTTTATAACAACGAACCTTTTTATAAAGATTTCCGTGACCTCAGCTATCCGGGTCTGTGCACTGACGCAGGCTTCGCTGAGCAGGATTTCTTTCAGGCGACGATGCCGCGATTTACCTATGTCAGCAAGGCTGAGTTTGCCAAGGCGTCGGGCGCGGGAGCGTCATTTGATGCTGACACGGGCCGCCTCTCTGACACCATCACCTGGTATGCCTTTGGCGCTCAAAAACGCGGCGGCAGCTGATGAGCGATAAAAAATCCGTCAAGGCGGGGCGCCCGGCCTTCTTCTCGGACCCGGAGATCGATCGCTTATTAGCCATCATCGTGCGTCTGATGACAGAACATTCGGTATTGAGTGAGCGGGTCAAAACACTGGAATCACTATTGATTGAGTCGGGGGCTATTACTCGGGAAGCACTCGAAGCCTTCGAACCCAGTGAGGCTCAGGATGCAGAGTGGGGGCAGGACCGATTCCAGCTGATTAAAGACGTGTTGGAATCGGGGGCAAACATTACAAAACAATAAAAAGAGGACTGATCATGGATGCTTTTTGGCTGTATCTGCATATCTTGCTGCTGGTTTTCTGGGTCGGCACCGACATCGGCGTGTTCATCGCCGCCAAGTGGTCTGAGCGTGCGACGCTCAGCATGGAAACCAGACAAACCGTTTTGCAACTTGGCATGGTATTGGACCGCTTACCGCGCTCTGCCCTCACTCTGATCATTCCCTCGGGTTGCCAGTTAGCGGTAGCCAGTGGCTGGCTGGAGATGCCGTCACAATACCTCTTGGGAATGTGGGCATTTGCCGCCATTTGGCTGGCGATTCTCTGGCGCGGCTTCTTGTCGGCCGATCCGAAGACTCAGGAGCAATCCGCAAAGATTAACTGGCTCCTCAATCTGATATTGGCATTAGCTGTCAGTGGCGCCGGCATGATGCTGTTGCTGCAGGGTGAGATACCGGACTGGCTTGCGCTGAAAGTGCTTGCCGTGGGCGCGATCTTTTGTGCCGGCGTGCTGTTGGATCTGCTGTTCAAACCAGCCGTCGATCTGTTTATTGGGCTTGCAGCGACGCCTGACGATCCCGAAATGAACGCGGCCTATTCTCAAGCGCTCTCCCCTGTCTACATCGCAGTACTGGCGATTTACGCGTTTGCGTTGATTGCCGCCGCGCTCGGGGTGTTCAAGTGATGACTTGGCGCCTCGACCGGGGCAGGCTGGCTCTCATCGGGTGGCTCTTCTCGATTTTGCTCAGCGCGACGTTATCGCCTAGCGCGAACGCCGACTTCGAGACAGAAATCGCAGCCGAGGGAGGGAAGTGGGCCAGGTATTACGAGCAGGAGAACCTTGAAGGCCTGATGACGCTCTATGTAGATGACGCCGTGGTGGCGTTGCACGGGCAGCCAGCGCTATTCGGCATCGAGGCCATCAGGCATTACTTTTCAACCCGGATTGGCAAAGCAGAGTCTATTTTTGAGCTAGATTATGAGCTCAGAGAAACCCACGGGGACATCGCCTACATCATCAGCAAGTATTGGCTGAAGGCAATCGATAAAGAGACCGGTGACATTTACAAAGACGCCGGGCGGTCACTGCTAGTCTATAAAAAGCACGATGGACAGTGGAAAATCGCGGCGGACATTGACCAGGCAACACCTGATGTCTCATGGCCCGCGCCCTCGGGGCTGAATTGAAATTTCGGGCTTTCGTGTGCTCATGCCCGCTAGGCTGGGCAGAGTCGGACGCGGGCTCTCCTGAATCGGGGCGCTAATAATGCAAACGCGGTGGCGCTGGTAATGCACAAACAGTGGCGCTTGGCGGCTCGCCCTGAAGGCATACCCGATGCCTCTCACTTTTATTTGACCGACGTTCCCATTCCGGCGCTCGAGCCTGGCAAGGCCGTTGTGAAGACACTTTATCTGGGAGTGGCGCCTGTCATGTTGCGCTACATGCGCAATGAAACTGACTTTGAGTCACCGCTGGCGCTGGGTTCGGTGATGCCGGGGCGAGGCGTTGCGCAGGTTATTGAGAGCGATTGCGACGGCCTTCCGGTTGGGGCGATTGTGCAAGCGCGCGTGGGCTGGCAGGAATATGCGCTCATCGATACGTCCGATCGACCCGCTCCCTTTTTGCTTCCGACCGACCTGCCGCTATCCCACGGTATTGGTGCCATCTCACTCTCAGGCATCACAGCGCTGATTGGGGTGCGGGACATCGGATTGGTCAAGGCAACAGATCGCATTCTTGTATCAGGTGCAGCGGGCGGCGTCGGCAGTCATGTCGCGGAGATCGCGAAAGCTCTGGGCGCGCAAAGCGTTGTGGGCATCGCTGGCGGGCCTGAGAAATGCGGGCGGCTCACAACCGAGATGGGCTACGACAGAGTCATCGACTATAAGAACGACAACGTTGACGCGGCACTGGATGACGCCTTCCCCGAGGGAATCGATCTCTACTTCGACAATGTCGGGGGATCGCTATTGGACGATGTGCTGGGGAGATTGCGACGCCGCGCACGTGTCGCCATTTGCGGCTCCATCTCTGAGTATCTTGTTGACAGTAAAGACCAGCACCGGTTCGTCAACTTGCAGAACTTAGGCCGGCAGGATGCCAAGATGGAGGGGTTCTTCGTCTTCGATTACGAAGAGGTGTACCCCGATTGCATTGAAACGCTCGCCGACTGGGTGCGTGCCGGCGCACTGAATCCCGTTGAGGACATCTCCGAGGGGATTGAAACGATGCCTCAGGCGCTAGCCGACCTCTATCTCGGCAACAATGTCGGGGTCAGAATGGTGAAGGTGGGAGAACCGGATCTGCCTTTGTCCTAGACCCTGCTTTTCTGATCAATCCAGCGACTCGGACACCATAAAAATGGGGTTGTCGGCGAACTGCTGAAACTGCGCCGCCACCTCTTGCATTGCCTCTGTGCCCACGGCCTCACCAAAGGCAGACATGTCGTCAACCTCAATCAACTCACTGTAGGCATAAGGCGCAGCAGCATCAGACCCCAGCAGACCAGCCACTTTGAGCACCCGAAAATCGGTACACCCCGGCAACCGACGGACATTGGGCATATCCACGTTTCTGGCCCAGCTCTCATAAGCGTCAGGATCCGCCTCTGGCAACAAATTGAACAGCACTACAATGGTGGTCATCGCTCAGTCCTCACGTCATTGATCGGGGTGTGCTGAAGAGCATACAAAAGACACAGCATCGATGCTGGCAATTTGTGCTCGAGCGATTCATGGGTCAATGGCGCATACAGACGGGCTGTTGACGGCCCCTTTGACATGATGTCAGCCTCAGCGATATGTGGAGAGATCGGTCACATCCATGACGGCGAATGCCTTCTTCCCAACCCTGTTCAGCCCGATTGATATCGGTGGCGTGACACTGAGAAACCGGATCATCCATGCGGCCATCGTCACGCAGTACGTCGCAGACGGTGCGCCGACCGAGAGACTGCTCAACTACTACCGTGCCCGCGCTGCGGGTGGCGCGGCTGCCATCGTGACCGAACCGATTGCCATGACGCGCTTCAGCAGACTGCCCTCTCGACTGCGCTGCTGGGACGATGAGGGGTTTGATCAGTTGCAGCGGGTTGCTGCGATCATCAATAAGTCAGGCGCGCATGTATTGGGGCAAATTCAGGACTCCGGGCGCGGCCGACATGCGGTGGGGCGCAACAACGAGGCAGTGGGGGCGTCTCCACTGCCGGATGACCTGAGCTGGACTGTGCCGGCGGTGCTATCCCCGGGTGACATCAGGGAAATGATTGACCATTGGGCTCAGGGCGCGCGGCGACTGCAGCGGGCCGGCTTTTCAGGGGTTGAGATTTCAGCAGGGCATGGGCACCTATTCCATCAATTCTTATCTCCGTGGTCGAACCGCAGAACTGATGAGTATGGCGGCGACCTGAAGAACCGGGCACGGTTCCTCACCGAGTTGATCTCGGCAATAAGAAACGAATGCGGGCGCCCCTTCATCATCGCGCTGAAGCTTCCCGGTGACGACGGTGTGGCGGGGGGCATTGACCTTGAGATGGCGTCGGCCATCAACACGTTGCTGGCTGAGCACGCCGAAGATTTTGATTTGTGGACGTGGGTCTGGGGTGCGCATGCCCGATCGCTACATCTGCACTTGCCCGACGCCCATGGCCCCCGGCACCCATACCTTGAGGACATCGAAGCGCTGCGGTCTGAACACCCGGGCATCGCGACAGGCGCAATTGGTTACCTCACGGACCCGGTCGAGTGCGAGACCGCTCTGACTAATGGCACGAGTGACGTGGTTTTTCTCGGGCGACCCTTGATCACCGACGCCGCGTTTCCGAACAAGGCTGCCGAGGGCAAGATTGAGAATATCCGCTACTGCGTATCGTGTAACAGTTGCTGGCGGAGCATCATCGAGGCGGGCGCTTTAGCCTGCGACAACAACCCAAAAGTGGGCGAGCCCGACGAGCACTTCGTTGCGCCACCCGCTGTCACCTCGCGCCGGCACGTGGCGATCGTCGGCACCGGAGTTGCGGCGCTTGAAGCCGCCCACACAGCAGCGGCTCGCGGCCACAAGGTCACCGTACTTGGCGACCACGACGCTTTTGGGGGTAAAACGCGACTCCACGCCCAGATGCCCGGCGGAGAAAATCTGTCGAGCGTGTATGACTATCAGTGCCTGAAGGCACAGCAGCTGGGTGTGAAATTTGAGCTGGGCCGGCAGGCCCGCATTGAAGACGTCTTGTCCTGCGACCCCGATGTGGTGTTGCTGGCAACCGGCTCTCGGTCTGCCCGACCCGGATGGCTGCCTGAAGACTGGTTTGCCCAAGGGCTCATCCCCAGCCTGCGAGATATGGCCAAGCAGCTGACCCAAGGTATGGGCCGAGCGCCCGGCCGCGCGATCATCGTCGATCAGGATCATACCGAGATGACCTACGCCACCGCACTGCGAATGGCGACCTACTTTGATCAGATGACGTTGGTCACCTCGCGTGAACGTTTCGCGAACGATGTCTCGCTGATCAATCGACAAGGCATTTTGAAACGCTTGTTTGAGAGTCACGTGGAGCTAATCTGCCACGTCGAACCAGAGGGCGTCACGCAATTGGAAGAGGGCCGGTTCGCCCTGCGGAATGTTTACAACGGCGCGCTCGAGACGCTGGATTCCGTAACTGCCGTAATCCACGCCAGTAGCCGGGTGCCCAACGACGGCTTACGCGAACCCCTGCTAGCCAAAGAGCTAGACGTCATCCCCATAGGCGATTGCAAAGCACCCCGATCGCTGATGGCCGCTACGCGCGAGGGTTACGATATCGCCAACGCGCTGTAAGACAGCTTCTCTCGGGCACTGAAATACCCGCATTGGGCCGTCCCTTCTTTGCGAGCTTGAGGCACCCCGAAGCGCCATATCGATAGTCCTATTAGCAAAAAAAAGGGCGCCAAATGGCGCCCTTCTTGGTTCAAGACCGAATCAGAACTTCAGCTGTACTTCCACACCGAAGTATCGCGGTCGATTTGGCGTACCAAATGACCATGCTCCGGGCGCATATCTTGGCGTAGGGTCAGTAGCCGAGGTGGCGACATTATTTCCACCTACATCAAGAAAGGACATTAGATAAGTCTCATCTGTAAGGTTTTTACCGAAGAAAGAAATCGTCCAATTCTCGGTTTCCCAGTTGATAGAGGCGTCAAGCAAACCGAAGGCTTCTACCAATGACGGATTGTCTGCGTAACCAGCTCCTCCTTGAGATACTGGAATAGTCTTATCTCCGCCGTTGGTGCTTGCGGAGACATAGTAATCGTCCTTCCAAGTATAATTTAGGGTTGCCACCAAAAAGTGGCCCTCAGCCATCTCACGTTCGAACAACAACCCAAGCCCTGCAGTCATGTCGGGCGCTCGTCGGATAGCGATCCCACTCAAATCGACCATGCCTGTCGCACTAGTGGTCAGGAAATCATCAAATGACGCATCAAGCAATCCGACATTACCCCTCAAGGACAGACCGTCGGCAATAACCCAGCTAAAGTCCATCTCTAAACCTTCCATGGTCGCAGTAGATGCGTTTTGGACTACGGTTAACGTGGCCTGCCCGTCAGTTCCTGGCTTTACAATATCTTCTTGCTTGTCTTTGTACTCAATGGAGAACGCCGCCACATTTATTTGGAAGCGATTTTCAAACATCGTGAACTTCGCACCTGCTTCCCAACTTTCTACCGACTCGGGGTCATAAGGGCCCGTATTGCTGGGAGCGGTTGCGCGTCCGTTGAAACCACCTGAGCGGAAACCTTCGGAATAAGTGACATAGGCCATACCAGAATCGAACGAATACTGCGCTGCGACTCGAGGCGTAAACTCATCCCATGAGGCCGTTCCATCAAAGGAATCGTCATAAACCGAGGCGGCCCATGAGGGGCAGTTAGCGCCCCAGGCGGCGCCTTGCACATTGCCGCCCAATAAATATGGATACGGATCCAGAGTCTTATCACGACCAGAAATATCGGTATAGGCAACAGACCCAGGAGGAAGCCCTAACAATG
>CAXEVD010000016.1:0-12638 GCA_963999395.1 uncultured Halieaceae bacterium | reverse complement strand
AAACACCGTGCGCGCATCGGCCACGTTGATCACGGGCATACCGTAGATCGGTGAGGACTCGACTTCGCGCGCCGCGGGGTTCACCACGTCGTTCGCGCCAATCACGATCGCGACATCGACGGTCTCCATGCGCGGGTTGATCTCGTCCATCTCGAGCAGTTGGTCGTAAGGCACGTCCGCCTCCGCAAGGAGCACGTTCATGTGGCCAGGCATTCGCCCCGCGACGGGGTGAATGCCAAAGTTGACCTCACAGCCATTGTTCTCAAGTAGCTCGGTAAGCTCCTTGACCACGTGCTGTGCCTGCGCAACCGCCATACCGTAGCCAGGAATGATCGCCACGTTAGTCGCCGCTTCCAGCACATAGTAGGCGTCGTCTACGGAAATCGGCTTAATCTCGCCCTCTATCACCGTCTCCTCACTAGAAACGCTAGCAAAGCCAGAGAACAGCACGTTGGAGAGCGATCGGTTCATCGCCTTACACATGATCTGGGTCAGGATGATGCCCGAGGCACCCACTAGTGAGCCCGCCACAATCAACACATTATTGTTGATCGCAAAACCCGCCGCACAGGCCGCGAGGCCCGAGTAGGAGTTCAGCAGCGAGATCACCACCGGCATGTCGGCACCACCAATGGGGATGACCGCCATGATGCCAAAGACCAACGCCAGGCCAATGACAATGTAGAGCCAGGTGGGGTCAGCCGGGTTCATGCAGAACATCACAGCGCCACCGAAGATGCCAAGCACCACGAGGGAGTTGACGATCTGCTGACCAGAGAAGGTGATGGCTCCGCTACCGATGGTCTCGGACAGCTTGCCGTAGGCGATGAGCGAGCCCGTGAGGGTCACGCCACCGATCAAGATCGACAGCACAATCGTGACCAGGGTGAAGGTGCCAGAATCCGGCGAGAGCGCCGCCCAGCCAACTAACAGAGACGCTGCGCCACCGAAGCCGTTGAACAGGGCCACCATCTCTGGCATCGCCGTCATCGCAACCGCGCGCGCGGCGATGACACCGATGGCACCACCCACCACCATACCGGCGGCAATATAAGTGAAGTCGACAATGCCCTGATCAAGCAGTGCTGAGACAATTGCCACCAGCATACCAATGGCAGAAATCATGTTTCCGCGACGGGCCGTTGCAGGAGACCCCAGCATTTTCAGGCCAAAAATAAAGAGGCCTGCAGCGAGGACGTAACCCAGTTGTGTCATTAATTCAGTCGTCATGATCAGTCCTCCTTCTTCTTGAAGAAGCCGAGCATGCGGTCGGTCACCATGTAACCACCCACCACGTTAATGCTGGCCAGGGTCACAGCTCCGACACCCAGCCACATGGCCACGTTCTCGTTGCCCGTGCCGGCCAGTGCCACTGCACCAACCACGGTGATGCCCGAGATCGCATTGGCACCCGACATCAGCGGGGTGTGCAGCGTGGCGGGGACCTTATTGATCAGTTCGAAGCCGAGGAAAATCGACAACATCAAGATAAACAGCAAGTACTCTGCGCCGGACATATCAGTTGCCTCCCTCGATAATGTTTTTAATAGTGGGGTGAACAACGGCTCCGCCATGGGTAATCACACAGCCAGGCAGAATGTCGTTCTCAAGGTCGAGCACAAACTGCTTGCCCTCCTCGTCCCAGGTGTCCTCGACGAGGTTAAACATGTTGCTCGCGTACATCTGGGTCGCATCGCGCGGCGCCAGATTGGCAAGGTTGGCGGTGCCCACGATGGTCACGCCGTTGACGTCAACCACCTCGTCGGGCACTGAGCCTTCGACGTTACCGCCAGTTTCAGCGGCCATATCAACAATTACGGAACCGGGCGACATGCCCTCAACCATGTCGGCTGTGACCAGCACCGGCGGCTTGCGGCCAAAGACCTGCGCCGTAGTGATTACTACATCGGAATCAGCAATCACCGCTTTCTGGGCCTGACGCTGCATCTCGACCTGCTCGGGAGTCAGCTCCTTGGCGTAGCCATCCGCAGTCTGACCGGTATCACCCAAGTCGATCTCTAGAAACTTCCCACCCAGTGATTCCACCTGCTCGGCCACAACGGGGCGGGTATCAAACGCGGTGACCCGAGCGCCGAGGCGCTTGGCCGTGGCGATGGCCTGCAGGCCCGCAACCCCAGCACCAATAATGAACACCTTGGCGGGCTTCAGTGTGCCCGCTGGCGTCATCATCATCGGCATGATGCTGGGCATGTTGTTAGCCGCCAACATGACTGCCATGTAGCCCGCGAGGTTTGCTTGGGAACTCAGCGCGTCCATCTTCTGGCTGCGGGTTGAGCGAGGGATCATCTCCATACTCACCGCCGTCACATTGTGACTGGCAAAGGCCTTGATCAGCTCTTTCTCGTTGAATGGGTCGAGGTAGGAGACGTGAATGCAACCGCTTTTGAGCTGACTGATCTCTTCGATCTCGGGCTTGCGCAGTCGCAGCACCATATCGGCACTGCCCAGCAGTGCTGAGCGATCAGAACCGATGCTGGCACCCGCTGCTTCGTAGTCTGCATCGCTGATGCCGGCACCCGTGCCTGCCCCCGATTCGATAACTACTTCCGCACCGAGCCGCACCAATTTTTTCACCGTCTCGGGAGTCGCGGAGACGCGATCCTCTCCCGGCTGGGTTTCACGGGGTATGACTAATTGCATAGTGAAGTTCGCCTGGTTTTTTTGGGATCACTGCGACCCCGGTGTTATTGGATTTCCAGTCGGCTGATCATTGAGGCGGTCGCTTGGCAGGAGCAGTGCCCTACAGCGCCACTGGAGACGAGTCGGTGAAAGATCAGCCCGCGTGAAGTTTCAGGAGCGGGTTGAGCCAGCGGTGTCGCAACCGAGTGAACTTCAGGGGCGCATCCAGCACCGCCAGACAGATACACTCTTCACCTTCCAGTGCGACCGGGGTGTGCTTGTCCCACCCCTCCCGAACGAGGAAATCACCCGGGTGGTACTCGCCGCTCTCATCGGCAAAGCCACCGCGCAGCACCAGCGTCATCTCGCTGCCGCCATGGGTATGTTCGGGGATGCGACCGCCCTCAGCAATTCGATACAACGCAAATTCGTGATTGGGGTCGCCGGTTTTGAGATAACTGATACTCAGGGATTGCGTGACACGCTTCCATGCCAAATCAGCATAATTGCCGTTGATGAGGCGATCCAGCAGGCCGGGAAGCTGCGTGTCGGAAACTTCATTGGGCGCATAGCGAAGGGGCTCCGGATCGTCGAGGCGCGCCATGACGGATTCGAGTACCGATTCACCCACGGGTTGCGGATCTAAACGCTCAAGATGCGCACCGCCGACATCCTCTAACCTGTCGACCACCTGCCGACAGCGCTGGCAGTAACTCAAATGCGCAGCAACGCAGGCTGACTGCGCAACGGGAAGCGCGCCAGCCGCATACTCTAAAAGCAAATCCATTGGGGGGTGATGATGTGCCATTGCTATTTAATCCAAACCACTCTCATGTACGTTGACGTTACGAGGGTCACGCGCAAACGGTTTACTTCCCAACACCAATAAAACTGTGACTTTCTGAGGGATTACCATCACCATTTAAGCCTCCATTAGCCCTTGGAGCTTCTGGATAGCAAGACGCACCCGTGATTTGACCGTGCCTAGTGGTAGATCGAGCTCTGCCGCGGCTTCGGAGTGGGATTTGCCCTCCATATAGACCTTGGCGAGTATTTGCGCCTGATCCGGGGGCAAATCGCTCATCAACTCACGGACCCGCTCGGCACCGCGGCGGGTGTGCAACACCACGAAAGACTCCTCCTCCTCACTTTCCAGCTCGAAGTCATCAGAGGCCAATGGCGTATCAAACTTTTGCAAACGCCGGAACATATCGGTTCGGCAGTTCCGCGCAATGGTGTAGACCCAGGTCGAGGCGGCCGCCTTTTCAGGGTTGAAGCCCCCCGCCTTCTGCCAGACCTTAAGCATCACTTCCTGAACAAGCTCATCGGCATGGGACGCTGACAAACTAGAGCCTGAGAGGGCAAATGCTTTGATCAACGGGGCAAAATGACGGAAAAAACGCGTAAAGGCGCCCCGGTCCTGGCTTTCGCCAATCTGCACCAGCGCTGTGCTCCACTCGTCCGTGCGGCGGCCCGTCGGGACATTCCACTTCCCGTTGCCGCTCGCCGTAGGAGAGTTACCCGCGTCTTTTTTAATTGCCATGGAAGGTTAAACCATCATCCCGATAGGACAGGATACACCCGGTGGCAACGCCTTGATACCTCCCTCAACAGCTTATTTTCTGCAGATTTGAGCGCGCAAGCGATAGTCAAGCACACTTACTTTGGGCTGATCCGGCGCTCTCTGCGGGCCGTAACAGCTGAAACCATTCCCTGTCTGGTGGCCGGAGGTCGTCAGCGATGCACATTGCAGTCATTGGAGCGGGCATCTCCGGGCTGGGGTGCGCCCACCAGCTCGTCAGACGCGGCCACCGCGTCGACATCTTCGAGGCCCGGGACCGGATCGGTGGCCACACCGCTACCTACGACGTGCAAATCGGTACGCGTCGCTTCGCCATCGATACCGGCTTCATCGTCTATAACGACCGCAATTACCCCAACATGATCGATCTGTTCGGCGAGCTGGGTGTGGCGAGCAAGCCGACCTCAATGGGTTTCTCTGTCTGCGACGAAACAAGCGGTCTTGAATACGCGGGTAACAACCTAAATACCCTGTTTGCGCAACGCGGTAATCTGCTCTCACCCAGCTTTCTCAACATGATCAGAGAGATCCTGCGCTTTAACAAACTCGCCATCGCAGAGTTAGAGAGTGGCAAGCTCCCCCAGGATCAGACGCTGGGCGAGTATCTCTCGCGTCACGGCTTCGGCGAGCACTTTAGTCGCAGCTACTTGTTAGCGATGACCTCTGCGATCTGGTCGGCAGACTTCGAGGACGCCCAAGATTTTCCGGTCGAGTTTTTTATCCGCTTCTTCCGCAACCACGGCTTGTTGTCACTGAAGGACCGGCCGCAATGGCGCGTAGTAGAGGGTGGCAGCAGGGAGTATCTTGCTCCGCTCACGCAGCGGTTCGCAGACGCCATTCGCACGCGTATGCGGGTCGAAAAGATCCTTCGCCCGCCCGGCAGACCAGTTGTGGTGCAGTTCACAAATGGCCTGCAGCGCGAGTTTGATGAGGTGGTGATCGCCACGCACTCAGACGACGCGCTGGGCATGCTCGGTGACCCGACCGAGTCAGAAAATTCGGTGCTTAGGGCGCTGCCCTACCGGGACAACGAGGTAATCCTGCACACCGACACACGGTTACTGCCCAAGACACAGCGCGCCTGGTCCAGCTGGAACTACCGATTGAAGCCGGGTAGCGGGCGCGCCACCGTCACCTACAACATGAATATTTTGCAGGGATTGGATGCCCCAGAGACCTTCTGCGTGACGCTCAACGACACCGCCTCAATTAACCCGCACCGTATCCTAGGCCGCTTTAATTACGCGCACCCACAGTTCACACTGGCGGGTATGGAAGCCCAGCAACGTTGGGGCGACATCAACGGACAAAACGGTACATGGTTTTGCGGCGCTTACTGGCAAAACGGTTTCCACGAGGACGGTCTGACCAGCGGCCTGCGCGTGGCCGAGAGCCTGTGCGCAGCTGCACAGATGGCGGCGTGACGGCGAAACTTTACTCGGGCACCCTTCGCCACGCCCGCTACTCCCCCAAGAAACACGCCTTCTCCTACAAGGTGTTCATGCCATTTGTCGAGCTGGAGACGCTCCCTGAACTCACTGCGCGCCTACCACTGTGGTCGACCAAACGGTGGGCACCCGCACGTTTTCTGCGACGCGATTTTCTGGGCGCACCCGAGATACCGCTGGCTGACGCCGTTCGCCAACGTATTAAGGAAGAAATGGGGATAGATCACGCCGGGCCGATTTATCTACTGGCCAACTGGCGATACTTCGGCTATCAGAACAACCCAATTGCCGTTTATTACTGCTACGACGCCGCGGGGGAGCAGTTGCAGTACGTGGTGGCGGAGGTCACCAATACCCCCTGGGGTGAGCGCCATAGCTACGTGCTCGAAGCACCTGATGCCGACCAGCCTCTGGCAACGGAGTTCCAGAAAGCGCTGCACGTGTCACCCTTCAACCCAATGAACATGACCTACCGTTGGTACAGCAATGTACCGGGGGATGATCTCAATATTCAGATTGCGCTTTTCGAGGAGGGCCAGCGTATTTTCGATGCCGTGCTGTCTCTCGCCTCTGAGCCACTCACTGCTCGCAGCGCACGCCGGGCAATCCTTGCCTACCCGTTTATGACGATCAAGGTCGTCGCCGGCATTTACTGGGAGGCCTTGCGCCTGTTTTTAAAAGGCGTCAGCCTGCATGCTCATCCGAAGCGAACACACTAACGTAACCGTCGACTCCACGCGGTAGAAGACAGAGGGTCCACATGAGCGAATACAGCGTCAAAAACATCTCTAAGTTACCCATGCTGTTTCCGGAGAAACGCGGCGGGCTGGCGCGCTCGCTGATGCTCAAAGTGTTGGCCAAGCTTCAGGTGGGATCCCTCACGCTCAAAGAGCAGGGCGAGACGCTGGTCTTTGGCTCAAAGACGGACCCCGCTGCACCTCATGCCGAGGTGCATGTTCACGACACTGACCTCTATCGACGCATTCTGACGGGCGGCGGCATCGCGGCTGGGGAAACCTATATTGAAGGATTGTGGAGCAGCCCCGATCTGACGGCGGTAACCCGTGCGTTCAGCGCCAACCTGGCCATGCTGGGCGCCATGTCAGACCGGCAGAACCTGCTCGCAAAAACCACGTTGAAGCTGAGCCATTGGGCGCGCCGCAATACCGCCTCGCGGTCCCGGGAGAACATCTCCGCCCACTACGATCTGGGGAATGGTTTTTTCTCACTCTTCCTCGACCCCAGCATGATGTATTCGTCGGCGGTCTTCCCGACGCCGCAGAGTGATCTCGCTACCGCCTCACAGCACAAGCTGCACCTGATTTGCGAAGATCTTGAGCTCAAGCCCGAGGATCATCTGGTGGAGATTGGCACAGGCTGGGGCGGCATGGCGATTTATGCCGCCGAGCACTATGGCTGCCGGGTCACGACCACCACCATCTCCCGAGAGCAGTTTGACTACACGGTAGATGCCGTAGCACAGCGCGGCCTGCAAGACCGCATAACAGTGCTCTTCGATGATTACCGCGACCTCACCGGGAAATTCGACAAACTGGTTTCTATCGAGATGATCGAGGCAGTCGGGCATCAGTTTTACGACACCTACTTTCAGACGGTCAGCCGACTGCTGAAGCCCCACGGCAAGGCCGTCATTCAGGCCATTACCATGACCGAGCAACGCTATGAGCAGGCGCGAGACTCTGTGGACTTCATCAAGCGCTACATCTTCCCGGGCGGATGCCTGCCCTCACTGACGGTCATCAGCAATGCGCTGGCACGCATGACCGATATGCAGATGGCCAATCTTCGCGATATCACCCGGGACTACGCCGACACACTGAACGCGTGGCACGAGGGTTTCCTTGGGAAGCTTGACCGAGTGCGCGGCATGGGCTTTGACGATCGGTTTATCAATATGTGGCGCTACTACCTCAGCTATTGCGAGGGGGGCTTCCGCGAGCGCATCATTGGCACCTACCAAATCACCATGACCAAGCCGGGGTACCGCCCCGCCTGATCTACCGCCTATGCTGCTGTCCCTGACGCCGATCGCGCTGCTGGTTTTACTGCTCTCTGCCTCGGTGGCGCTGTTTGGCTCGGATGCATCCTACGGACCCAACCAAGTTGCACTGATTATTGCCTCGGCTGCGACCATGCTGGTGGGCTGGCGCCGCGGCATGAGTTGGCAGGCGATTCAAGACGGCATGGTTGGGGCAATCACCGTCTCGATCATGCCAATGATGATTCTGCTCTCTGTGGGCGCGCTGATCGGCAGCTGGATTATCAGTGGCACCGTGCCGGGCATGATCTATTACGGGGTGCAGTTGCTAGACCCCGGTTTCTTTTATGCGGCATCCGCCGTCATCTGCGCACTGGCCTCACTGAGCCTGGGCAGCTCCTGGACCGTAGCGGGCACGCTGGGCATCGGCCTCATGGGCATCGCCACCACCTACTCGCTGTCGCCGGCCATCACGGCCGGCGCAGTGATCTCCGGCGCCTATTTTGGCGACAAACTCTCGCCGCTCTCCGATACCACCAATCTGGCCGCGGCGGCGGTGGGCGTTGATCTGTTTGAGCACATCAAAAACATGCTCTGGACCACTCTGCCCGCGTTTATTGCGGCACTGGTGATCTTTTCCTTCATTGGCAGCGAGGGCGCAGCCACCCCCGAGAACATCGCCGAGATCCGCACTTCTCTAGCGAGCCAATTCGCCATCTCTCCCTGGGTGCTCTCACCGCTGGGTCTGATGCTGGGGCTAATCTATTTCCGGGTACCCGCCTACCCTGCCATTCTGATCTGCACCCTTTCGGGCACACTTTATGCCGCCACGTTTCAGCCTGATGTCGTTCGCGCGCTGGCGCTTGCTGCCCACCCTGAATCACCGACACCGCTGATTCAGGGGCTGTGGATGGCGCTATTCTCGGGCTATCAGTCACCCGAGGGTATGGGTGAACTGAGCAAGCTGCTCGACAAGGGCGGCTTGGCCAGCATGCTGAACACCATCTTTCTCATTCTGACTGCGATGACCTTCGGTGGAATGCTGGATAGCACGGGTATCCTTCGGCAGCTCTTGGATCAGGTACTGCGTGGGGTCAAACGCACTGGGGACCTGATACTGGCCACCGTGGGGGGCGGGTTCATCACCAATGTGCTGGCTGCCGATCAGTTCCTCGCCATCACGCTACCCGGCCGACTGTTCACGCCAGCCTATGATGATCGCGGGCTCAATCGACTGAGCCTCTCCCGCACACTCGAAGACTCAGCCACCCTCACCTCGGTGCTGATCCCCTGGAATACTTGTGGGGCATTCATGGCGGCAACGCTGGGCGTTGCCACCTTCGAGTACGCACCTTACGCACTGTTCAATCTGATTTGTCCGATGCTGGCAGTGATCTTCGGCTATCTAATGATTGCGCAGCCCCGCGCTGAGGGGGTCAGCGCGTGACGGCGGCGCAATGGGATTTTGCCGATCCTTTTTTTTGGCCAGTCATCGTTAAGGCCGAGCATATCGACGCGCTCGCCCACACCCGTAACACCCACTACGTGGAGTGGTGTATGGAAGCCGCCTGGGCGCATACAACAGCGGTTGGGCTTGGTGCTAAGGACTACCAGCGCCTAGACCGCGCCATGGCACTGGCGCACGCTGAGTACGACTACCTGAAGGCGACCCGAGAGGGGGATCAGCTAGTAGTCGGCACCTGGATTACGGACTGGGCAGGCAAGATGAAGATGACCCGTCGGCTACAGGTGGTCTGCGAGCAGACCGGAGAAACGGTTTTTCGTGGCGCGCTGGAGTTTGTGTGTATCGAGATCTCCACGGGCGCCCCCAAAAGGCCGCCAAGGGAATTTATCGAGATCTACGGCCCGTTGATCGCAGAGAAGTCACCACCCCACACGTAGCCATTGCTGGTTCTTGCTCATCAAGGGTTGTGTGACGAGGGTCAGGCGCTATCCCAACCAAAACTGATCGTCTCCCCGAGATTGTCGACGGCCAACTTCACGGCGAGTAAACGATCAACCCCCAGCGCCACTCCTGCGCACTCCGGCAACCCGTGACGGTGCGCCGCCAGCAGGCGCTCATCGATGGGCCGCGGCGATAGCCCACGCTGCTGCCGCCGCTTATTCTCGGCCTGCAGTTGGGCAGAGACCGCATCGGCGTCGATTTGCTCCCAGTATCCGTTGGCCAGCTCTTTGCCGTGCACGTAGCACTCGAAGCGCGCGGCAACGTCGGCATCGCTTACAGTGATGGAGCGCGCCATAGCCACCTGCGACGGTGGGAAGTCGGTGATGAAGACCACCCCCCAATCACTGATCCCGGGCTCGATACAGTGGCTCATCAATAGATCGAGCACCGCATCGCGCTCGAGACGCTCCGGTAGGGGGCCGATCCGAGATTGGGCGAGATCCATGAGTGTCGTCAGACTAACCTGCTCATCTAGAGGATCCACGTCGAGGAGCTCGACAAAGATCGCTCGGTAGGGCCAAACCTGCCAACCATCCAAGTTCAAAACCGTGCCCAGCAAGTCGGCAACCTCACGCATCAAAGCGGCGTGATCCCAGCCGACTCGGTACCACTCGAGCAGGGTGAACTCGGGGTTGTGGTGACTGCCTGCCTCACCCTTGCGAAAGGCTTTGCAGATCTGAAAAATATCGTCTGAGCCGGCGGCCAGAAGGCGCTTCATCGCGCTCTCGGGTGAGGTTTGAAGGTATCTGTCTGGTTGGTCGCCCTCCCCCGGCAATCTGAAAACTTCGATGCCGGGATCTGGCACGGTGCCCTGAGAGATAAGCGGAGTCTCGACTTCCATGACGCCGCGATCGCAGAAGAACCGGCGTAACGCTTGTAATAAGTCCGCCCTCGCGGCGAGGCCCTCCGGCGACGCCGAGGGTAGCCATTGACTCACCGGCCAGTCACTCTTAAACCATTCACTCACGGGTCAGTCGCTCGCCGGTCAGCTTTTACTCGCGCGACTCACGTATTCACCGGTGCGGGTATCGACGCGGATGACTTCACCCTCGGTGATAAAAAGCGGCACCCGCACCACTGCTCCGGTACTGAGAGTGGCGGGCTTGCTACCCCCCTGCGCGGTATCGCCCTTCAGGCCCGGGTCGGTTTCGGTGATTTCCAACTCGATGAAGTTGGGCGGTGTCACTGCCAGCGGCGTGCCGTTATAGAGCGTGATCTCGTAGCGCTCCTGCTCTTTGAGCCACTTCTCGGATTCGCCCACTGCATCGCGATCAGCACCGTACTGCTCGTAGGTAGAGGGGTCCATAAAATGCCAGAACTCGCCATCGGTGTAGGAATACTCGAGGTCCACGTCCATGACGTCGGCACCCTCGAGGGTGTCTCCCGACTTGAAGGTCCGCTCCCAGACCCGCCCGGACTTCAGGTTGCGCAGTTTGACGCGGTTGAATGCCTGCCCCTTGCCCGGCTTGACGAACTCGTTCTCGAGAATGGAACAAGGGTCGCCGTCGAGCATGACCTTCAATCCGGGCTTGAATTCGTTGGTTGAAAAGTTTGGCATCGTCGATGACCCGTTGAACAAAACGCGATCATACCTTAGGGCGTGATCCCGAGGCATCATCAGGCGTTGCGAGCGGGAGACTCAGGTGTCAGCGAATTCGCCCTCGCTGCCCAGCAAGTAACACACCCCATCCAGACCACAGTGGGTAACTTCAATGGGGCTCGCGGCGCGCACCGCGGGCTTCGCATGAAACGCCACACCCAACCCTGCCATCGCCATCATGTCGAGATCATTGGCGCCATCACCCACCGCGATACAGGCATCCACGCCAATACCGAGCCGGGTGGCGAGGGCCTGCAAGGCTGCCGCCTTGTGCTCTCGATTCACGATAGGTGGCACCACCCTGCCGGTGACTTTTCCGGATGCAATCTCCAGCGTATTTGCCACCACTTCATCGAAGCCGTAGTCCACCTGCAGTCGCTCTGCGATCGGCATAAAGCCACCGGAGAAAATCGCCAGCTTCAGTCCCTGCGCCTTGAGGGTGGTGGTCATTTCCCGCAGGCCCTCTTTCACCGGCAGCCGGTCAGCCAATTCATTGACTGCGCGAGCATCGAGGCCTTCTAACAGCGCAAGTCTGGTGCGATAACTCTCATCAAAATCGAGCTCGCCGCGCATTGCTTGAGCGGTGATCTCAGCGACGGCTTCGCCGACGCCAGCCTTCGTCGCGAGCTCATCAATGACCTCGCAGTCAATGAGCGTGGAATCCATATCAAAGACCGCCAACCGATAGGACTGACAGCGCACGGCACGCGTCTGTAGCGCGATATCGACGCCATATTGATCAGATAGGTCTCGCAGCCTTGAGGAGAGCCTGTCGGTGTCGGCACCGCTGACGAGCAGATTGTGGACAGTGCGACGATCAAATAGTGTATCCGGCACCGGCACGGCGCGTGTCTCAATGACGTCAGCACCGGCTGCCTGAGCGACTTCAGCGACCCGATCGACCTCCAGTGCCGCTCCCTGGGGCACCATCATTACGATCATGTGTGTCGCATTCACCAATGAGTTCTCTGTCAGGTCGCAGAAGAGGTGCCGCTCTCACCCGACAGCGGCATGACGTGAGTTTATACTGATCCCTGCGTCACCGGAGGTTCTCTTTGGAACAACTATTGCAACGTTTACGCAATCAGCCGCTGTCGCAGCAACTGGCGCTCGCGGCAGCAGGTTGTTGCCTACTGGCCACCTTGACCCTGGTTGGGGTCGCCGCGCAATCAACGCAGTCCATTCAGAACGCGACGCTGGCCGAGCACGCCGACGCCGCCGTTCGGCAACTTGCCAGTCGGGCCAGCGCCGAGTTGGCCGCTGGGGACCGGCTGCGGTTGGTCGCCGAGCTCCAGTTTTACACCGAACAAACCCTGTTCGCTGCGGCGAGAGTGCTCGATGTGGACGGTTTGGAGGTCGCCACCCGAGGCACCATACCGACGGATACCGAAGCACACCGCTAT
>CAXEVD010000015.1:0-12670 GCA_963999395.1 uncultured Halieaceae bacterium | reverse complement strand
AACGGCAACCGGTGGCGTCAATGTCTGGTAGTGCTGGCCTTCGACCCAACGACCTTCTGCCACAGCGACCGGCGCGGTTGCAAAGCCGACAACGGCACTTAAGGTCAGTATGAGTGTGGCGACGGTTTGGCGAATACCTGTCATGTTTTCCTCCTTCCCTGGAACACAACCGGGGTCAATATCGGAGCGCTTCGCCCCGACGGCATTACGGGGTAGGCTGTAAGCCAGCAATATAGCTTGCGACAGCCTCAATCTCCATATCGCTCATACGGAAGGCAGTGGTCCGCATAATCTTGGCCTCACCGCCATTAGTGCGGCCGGTCGGATCCTCGTACCCTTTTCGGAACATCTTTAACTGGGCCGCCGTGTATTCAGCATGCTGCCCCCCTAATGATGGATAACCGGCCGGGCCATTGCCATTCCCAGTGGGGCTGTGACATGCAGCACAAGCGGGGACCTGACGTTCCGCAATGCCAGCGAGGTACACTTTGCGGCCCAGCGCTACCTTTTCAGGATCAGCTTGCCCACCCGATCGCGCTTGGGAATTATAGAACGCAGCGATGTCAGCCAGGTCCTGATCTGTCATGTTATCGACTTGACCGGCCATGACAGCCACGGGCCTACGACCATCCCGAATGTCCTTCATCTGTTTCAACAAATACTTTTCTCCCAAGCCGGCCAGCTTCGGGAAAGTAGGCACCAAGCTATTACCGTCTGCGCCGTGGCAACCTAGACACATAGCGGCTTTTTGCTGACCCGCCTGTGCGTCACCACCGGCGTAGCTATCTTGGACAGCTATTGCAGCCACAAACGCAAACACAAACCCTTTTAAAAACCGCATAAACATAACCCTGCCTCTAAAAATCCGTCTATTGCGCAGCTGCCATATAGGAGATAAGCGCCACGTGGTCCTCATCGCTACAACTATTGCACAAGCCACCGGGAGGCATTGCGTTCAATCCATTTCGCACGGATGCGACCAACCCCTCCATACCTTTGACTTTAAGCCGAGCTGCCCATGCCCCAGCGTCCCCGGTTTTTGGCGCTCCTGCGGCACCCGCCATATGACAAGCTCCACAAGAAGACGCATACTGCGGTGGCGCTTCCAGTGTGGGCTGCGCCTCCATAGTCGGCAGCTGTGAAATGTTATGTTCGCTGTCAGAGCAGGCTATGAATCCTGTCGACAAGACTAACCCTACCAAAGCACATCGCGCGCGCCTTTGCTGTTTGGTCATGTACATGTCCGGTCCCACTCGCAATAGTTACAACAGCAACCTGATCGCTTTTAACGCATTGCTTTCAACACGTCGCCTAAGCGCGTGGCATTATAGACGTTCCTTAATTTGGCACAAATTGCAAAATGGCCACTCCAACGGCGCACTTATCTAGCGTTAATTTTCGTGAAACTTGCTTTATTCAAAGCGCCAGCGAAATCGACAATGCACCGCCCGATCAAGGTTGGGAAGTCGCTTTTGCGGGCCGATCTAATTCAGGAAAATCAAGTGCAATCAATACTTTAACGGGAAACAGAAAGCTCGCGCGGACATCGCGCACCCCGGGTCGCACTCAACTCATCAATTTTTTTGGCCTCAGCGATAGCCAGAGGCTCGTTGACCTGCCGGGCTACGGTTTCGCCAAAGTGCCGCTAGCGGTCAAAAAAAAATGGAATCAGCAGCTGGAGCGCTACCTGCAATACCGGGAAAGCCTGCGGGGCCTGGTGATGCTGATGGACATCCGGCATCCGCTGACGGACCCGGACAGGCAAATGCTGGGCTGGGCCGTCGCCGCCGACATGCCGGTGCATATCCTGCTCACAAAAGCGGACAAACTAAAGCGCGGTCCCGCACAAAATACCCTGCTGTCTGTCCGGAGTGAGCTCGCCGCCCATGCCGAGCTGGTCAGCGTGCAGTGTTTTTCGTCTCTGAAGCGTCAGGGCGTCGACGAGCTGGGTAAACAGATCAACCGCTGGCTCACCGACGAATCCGTCATGGATCCACTGCCGGAAACGCAGGAAGCAGACTGACGCCAGTCAGTGGGCTTCGTCCCAATTGTCGCCCGTGCCCGCCTCGACGAGCAAAGGCACATCGAGCAAACCGACGTCTGACATCAACCTCCCCACCGCCCCGCACAACTCATCCACCGCGCCCGCCTCGACCTCGAATACCAGCTCGTCATGCACCTGCATGATCATCCGCGCGTCGATGGTAGAGCCTGCCAGCCACTCATCAACCGCCAACATGGCCATCTTGATCATATCCGCCGCGGTACCCTGCATCGGTGCATTAATCGCCGTGCGTTCAGCCGCTTGTTGCCGCTGTCGATTCTTGGCGTTGATCTCTGGCAAGTAGAGGCGGCGACCCTTCAGCGTTTCCACATACCCGGTATCGTGGGCGAGCTCGCGGGTCCGCGCCATGTAATCTGCCACCCCGGGGTAACGGGCAAAATACAAATCGATGTACTCCTGCGCCTCGTTCCTGCCCAGACCCAGCTGTCTAGCCAAACCAAAGGCCGACATCCCGTAGATCAGGCCAAAATTGATCGCCTTCGCTTTGCGCCGCTGGTCCCCGGAGACCGCATCAATCTCGACCCCAAACACTTCCGCAGCGGTGGCACTGTGCACGTCCAGCTCATTGGCAAACGCTTTGAGCAATCCCTCGTCCTGCGAGAGGTGCGCCATGATGCGCAGTTCGATCTGTGAGTAATCGGCCGCGACAATTTTGCAGCCGGGTGCGGCGATAAAGGCCTGCCGGATACGCCGACCTTCCTCGGTGCGGATCGGAATGTTCTGAAGGTTGGGATCGGATGAGGACAAGCGGCCGGTCGCCGTGACTGCCTGGTGGTAAGACGTGTGCACTCGACCGGTTTGCGCATCAATCATCTCTGGCAGCTTATCGGTATAGGTTGATTTCAACTTGCTGAGGCTACGGTACTCCATCAACACCGCCGGCAACGGGTAATCCAGCGCCAACTCGGCGAGCACCTCCTCGGCTGTCGAGGGCGCGCCCTTGGGTGTCTTGCGCAATACCGGCAGCTCCAGCTGGTTAAACAGGATCTCAGCGAGCTGCTTGGGAGAACCGAGATTAAACGGCCCGCCCGCCAGATCGTGGGCCTTGGCCTCCAGCGACAGAATGCGCTCTCCTAACTCCTGGCTGTGGGCCGCAAGCGTGTCCCGGCAAACCAGTGCGCCATTTCGTTCAATGCGCGAGAGCACGGGTACCAGCGGCATCTCCAGTTCCCGATAGAGCGTGGAAAGCGAGGGCGTCTGATTGAGCTTTTCCGACAGCATTTGGTGCAAACGGAGCGTGACCTCGGCGTCCTCAGCAGCATAAGGCGCGGCCTGTTCTATTGGCACCTGGTTGAAGGTCAGCTGCTTGGCGCCTTTGCCCGCGATATCTTCAAAATGAATGGTCCGCTGACCGAGGTATTTAAGCGCCAGGGTATCGAGGTCGTGTCGGCTCCCCGCGGCATCGAGTATGTAGGACTCCAGCATCGTGTCGTCGTGAATGCCGCGCAGGGTAATACCGTGATTGGCCAGTACGTTGGCATCATATTTGAGATGCTGGCCCACCTTGGCGGTCTCGGCATCTTCCAACAGTGGCTTCAGCGCCTCGAGCACTGCGTCACGACTCAGTTGATTCGGCGCGCCCGGATAATCATGCGCAAGGGGCACATAGGCCGCGGCACCGGGCTCCACCGCAAAGGACACGCCGACCACCTCCGCGACCATGTAATCGAGGCTCGTCGTCTCGGTGTCAAAGGCAAATAGCTCGGCGGCTTCAAGTTTGGCAAGCCATTCATCGAAAACTGCCTGCTCCCATACGGTGGTGACCTCAACCGCGGCAACAGCAGGCGCCAACTCTGAAGCCTTCTCTGCACTATCCGCAACGGGCGCATCCTTTCCCGCCGTCCCGGTGGCGGTTGCCCCGCCCCCTTTGAGCAGGGCCTCGAGCCAGGTTTTGAATTCCAACTCCCGAAACAGTTCAACCAAAGCCTCATTATCCAACGGGCTCGAATCAAGGTCTCCTTCGGCCAACTCCAGATCACAATCGGTCTTGATGGTTGCGAGCTCATAGCTCAGCTCGGCATCGCCCCGGGCACCTTCCAGTTTGGCCGCGAGACTCTTCGCACCCCGGATCGGCAAGTCCGCCACGGCATCGAGCTGCTCATAAATCGCATCGATCCCACTAAGGTGCTGCAGCAAAACAGTGGCGGTTTTTTCTCCCACTCCAGCCACACCGGGAATGTTGTCGACTTTGTCGCCCATCAGCGCCAACAGATCAATGATCAGTGTGGGCGGTACGCCGAACTTGTCGACGACACCGTCGTGATCCATGGTCGTATTGTTCATAGTGTTGATAAGCGTGACATGGTCGTTAACCAGTTGTGCCATGTCCTTATCACCGGTTGAGATCACCACCTCTCGCCCACTGCCCGCGGCTTGCACTGACAGCGTGCCGATGATGTCGTCTGCCTCGACACCCCCAATACAAATCAGCGGCAAGCCCATGGCGCGGATGGTGTCGTGGATCGGCTCGATCTGCTCGCGCAGCTCATCCGGCATGGGCGGGCGATTGGCCTTGTACTCAGGGTATATGTCGTTGCGAAAGGTGGGGCCCTTGGCATCGAATATCACGACCACCTGATCGCCTGCGTAATCGGCCACCAGCTTTCGGATCATGCCGATTACCCCTTTGGCCGCGCCGGTGTTCAGACCTTTGGAGTTCGTGAGTGCGGGCAGGGCGTGATAAGCGCGAAACAGATACGACGATCCGTCCACCAGAATGAGCCGATTTGCCATCAGGTCAGTGCTCCCACACGTGCTGCGTAGAGCGTAAGGTTACCCGCATTTTGGGAATGTCGAGCGGCGCACGGAAAAATCCGTGGTAGTCACCGCGGGGGTTAATCAATATGACGTTGGCGCTGTGCTCCATTTGATAGGCGCCCTCGGGCTCGCTGACCTTGCGAAACGGGGCGTTGAGCCGCTGCGCAAAGCTGAGGATGTCCGCAAACTCCCCCGTGACACCCAAAAAGTCGGGATGAAAATACGGGACATACTCCGCCAGACGCTCGGGTGTGTCGCGGGCAGGGTCGACAGACACCATCGCAACGCGGGCGTCCCGCGCTTCGGTGTCAGCCAACTGCGCCTTGAGCTCGGCGAGCTCCGCCATCGTGGTCGGACAGATATCGGGGCAGTGGGTGAAACCAAAAAACACCAACGTCCAGTGGCCAATCAAAGCCGTTTGGGTGAATGGCTCGGCGTTGTGATCAACCAACGAAAAGTCGCCCAGCGCTCTAGGGGTATCAAAAATAAACAGACCGTTGGCCCGGGTTTCCGCTACGCTCATGATGCGCGGCTCGCCAATGCGGTGAATAAAGCTGGCGACCACCACTGTCATGAACAGCAGGACCCCGACGATAGTCAGACGCACGCCGCGCTTCGCAGATTCAGACATCGCGGTTCAGCCCCCCGAGTGCTTCAGCAGAAAGCGGAGATCTGAAATCACGTCTTTGTAGTAGAGGTCATCCGAGACCCGCATCATGATCCAGCCTGCGGGATCGACCACGAACCACTGCGCCGAGGATGCCAGCACCTCTGGCACAAGCGTGCTCAGCCTCTCCGAGGACACCGTCAACGCGGTCATACCGACGTGCTCCTGGGCAAGCCACTCGGACAGACTTACACCCGCAACACCCTGCCCTGCCTCAGGTGTGAGGGTGACCGCTGTCGGAGCGGTGTCGCTCAAGACGACCCTGCCAACGCGATTGAAGTCCTTGCCCAGCGCGAGATGGATTTGCCGGGTTTGATACAGCTGCTGCTGACAGATCGCGTCGCAATTCTCACCACGCTGAACGACCAGCAACCGCCACTTTGCTGGTAAGTCCTGCCACAGCGTCTCGGCGACACCCTCATGTTGAAAGACGACATCCGTCACAGAGCGCGGCGGGTCGATCAGCTCTCCATGGTTCGCCGTGCCCACACTGCCCAAGACATCGACATGCCCCTGCTCCACTGCCCACCACAGCGCGGTCGCCCCGAGCATCATGCTGAGCGGAATGCCGGCGATCAGAATCAGCACCAGCCGGGCGCGGCGACGCTGCGATGGCATAGCGGCATCAGTCATGGGCGCGACCCCCCGCTGAAAAGGGACCGTAGGTTGGTCAGGCGCAACAGCCCAATGATCACGAGCACGGCCGCCATCGCAAACCACTGCACCGCGTAGCCGATATGCTTTGAGGGCGACTGATTGACGACCGTCCATTCCGCCACCAGTGCATGGGGTGAGTCCGGTTGAATTCGGACCTCATAGGGAAACACGGCGCGGCCCGACAGGGCTTCGAGGGAACGCTGCCAGTTATCCCAGTAAAGCGTCTGCACCGTCGCCGGCAACGTCGCGGGTGGCTCGGGCTTTTGCATCATTAAAGGCGCACCACTCGGCACATAAATCCGTCCCTCTAACTCGACAGGCCCTGTCGGGAGCGTGGGGGTTGGCGTCGTTCTGCGGGAAGGGTCTCCAGCTAGCCAGCCTAAATTAACCGGGATGAGGCCGGCGTCCGATTCGGCGAGCGCGATGACGTGATACCCGGCCCGGCCGTGGTGCAGACGGTTGTCGAGCAACAAGTAATGGTCCGCCGAAAAAGATGCCTGCCACCGCACCTGACGGTCAGCGAGTGCCGCAGCGGCTTCGGTGGAGGGCGCGTCGGACAAGAGCACCTCGGGTGCCATTGCCGGCATGGCCGCGCGGTCTTCCCAGCGAGCCGCCAGCGCAGACTTTTCGCCCGCACGGCCCAACTGCCACGACCCAAGGTTCACCAACAGCGCAAACAGGACCAGGCCGGCCAGCACGGCGCGCACATCACCGCTAATACGGAGCGGGCCCAGGCTTCGGTTAAACTGCACCGCTTTCAGACTCATTTTTCATCCGCTTTCCCACTATTTGCAAGGCGGAGCCAAAAGGATTGCCATCATGCTCAAGACCCTCATCGTGCTGCTCATGATAGCGCTTGTCGCCAGTCTCGCCTCGGGTCTGGTGTTTCTGATGTCTGACCAAGGCAACCCGGATAAAAAGCGATTATTCACCTCACTGGGCGTTCGCCTTGGCCTTGGTGCCTGCCTGATTCTGGTGATTCTCTACGGCGTCATGACGGGCCAGCTGGGACAACAAAACCCGTGGGATCCGGGCCCAAGTAATACTGAAGAGGCTGCATTACAAGACTAGTCCTGTGGTTTGAGCAATCTAACTCTACCCGCGATAGGCTCAGCGCCTGCTTGTTAAGACACAATGAGGCCACTACCCCAGCACACTTGATTGCAGCACGTGCGCTCTCAACGCTATCTGTTCAAGTTCCGCACGCTGAGTGCTCATTATTTCAGTACTCGTAAGATTTAAGCATCCGCTTTAGTTAAGCCGCCTTTGTCACCATGCATTTCTTGTCCGGAATCGGCGGCAACGAAAAGGGGCGCCGCAGCGCCCCTCTGAGTGCCCTGCTTCGATTACAGGATGTAGACGAACAGGAACAGAAACACCCACACCACATCGACGAAATGCCAATACCAGCTCGATGCCTCAAAACCAAAGTGGTCAGTTGCGGTGAAGTGCTCTCTCCTCACGGAGCGGACCAGCTGGATCAGCAACATGGTCATGCCCATCGCCACATGGAAACCATGGAATCCGGTCAGCATAAAAAAGGTGGAACCATAAATGCCAGAGTTCAGCGTCAGCCCATACAGCACATACGCTTCATAATATTCCGCTGCCTGCAGGCCGAGGAAAATTAGCGCGAGGCCAACGGTAATGCCGAGCCAGCGATTAAACTTTTTGCGGTTACCGGCCAGAATCGCGGTGTGCGCGACATGCACCGTCGCACTCGATGACAACAGAATCAGCGTGTTCCACATTGGCAGCCAGGCGTACCAGGCGTGGGCGTCAGCCGGCGCCATGGATTTCTCCTGAGAGACAAATGCACCGTTATTGGCAATCACTTGCGAGTCGACACCACCCACGATCTCCTGAGGTGTTGTCATCGGAGGCCACGCAAATTCAAAGCCGGGCCACAACAGCCCGTTCATCCGACCACCCTCTCCTTCGCCCGCGAGCCAGGGGCCCACAAACTGCCTAACGTAAAGCAACGCGCCGAAGAATGCGGCGAAAAACATCACCTCCGAGAAGATGAACCAGAACATTCCCAGCACGTAGCTCTGGTGGAGCTGGCTGCTGTTCATACCGGCTAGGTTTTCCCGGATCGCGGTGCCAAACCAGCTGGCGAGAGTAAAGATGAAAAACACCAGACCAGCAGTGAGCACCCACATCGAGGTGCTGGACTCCTCGGCACCGCCGAAGGTCATGTCGTTCAGCACCATGGCCGCACCAAACACCGACAAGATCAGGCCGATGGTGGCTCTGACTGCCAGGCTCGAGGACTCGGGCACGTAATATTTTTCGTGACCGGCTGAGGCTGATGATGGATTGGCCATGTTTCTCTCCTCGACCAGACGCTAGCGCGAGGCTAACCCGTCGGTCACCGTTCCGGTGACATCGAATATTGTGTATGAAAGTGTGATGGTATGAATATCTGCGGGCAGATCCTTATCCACGATGAACTGCAGCGGCATCTCCGCGCCCGATTGACCTTCGAGCATCTGCTGGTCAAAGCAGAAGCATTCGGTTTTATGGAAGTAGGCCGCAGCGCGACTGGGCGAAATACTGGGGATGGCCTGGGCCACCATATCGGCGTCGGTCGGGTTCAAGGCATGGAAGACCACGCCGTTTGCCGAACCCGGATTGACCCGCATGATGCGTGTGTCGGGGGTAAAGGACCACGGCATACCATCGTTGTTGACCGCCACAAACTGCACCGTGACCTCGCGGCTCTCGTCGACTGCCGCCGGGACGGCTGTGTAGGCCTGGCTGGACGTCTTGCCATTGATGCCAAGCGCGTCACAGAGCACGTTATATAGCGGCACCATGACAACGAAGACGAAGGCGAACATGGCGACCGCAACCGTCACCAGTTTCAATGCTGTGTCGATGGCCGGCACGCGGCTAAACCGCAGACTGCTCATCTCATTCCCCCGTCTCGTCCAGTGTCCCGCTAGATCGTGCCCGCGGGCTTGGGCACCGCCGGCGGCTCTTCAAAGGTGTGATACGGCGCGGGTGTGGGTACCGTCCATTCAAGCCCCTCTGCACCGTCCCAAACTTTTTCATCACTCACAGGCTTGCCCGCCACGATGGTCGCGATCACGTTGTAAAGGAACAGCAGCTGAGACGCGCCGTAAATAAAGGCACCGATCGACGACATCATATTGAAGTCGGCAAACTGCAGCGCATAGTCCGGAATGCGCCTTGGCATTCCCGCAAGCCCCACAAAATGCTGGGGGAAGAACGTGATGTTGAAACCAATGAATGAGATCCAGAAATGGGTCTTGCCCATGGCTTCGTTGTACATCCGGCCACACCACTTGGGCAGCCAGTAGTAGACCGCTGCTGTCATGGAGAACACCGCACCCGCCACCATCACATAGTGGAAGTGGGCCACCACAAAATAGGTGTCGTGGTACTGGAAGTCAGCGGGCGCTATCGACAGCATCAAGCCGGTAAAGCCACCCAAAGTGAACAGAATCAGAAAACCGATGCAAAACAGCATGGGGGTCTCAAAACTCAACGCGCCGCGCCACATTGTCGAGATCCAGTTAAAGACCTTCACGCCGGTCGGTACCGCAATGAGCATGGTGGCATACATAAAGAACAGCTCACCTGCGATCGGCATACCCACCGTGTACATGTGGTGAGCCCAGACAATGAACGAGAGGAACGCAATAGACGCCGTGGCGTAGACCATTGAGGCGTAGCCAAACAGTGGCTTTCTGGAAAACGCGGGAATGATCTGAGACACCACGCCAAAAGCCGGCAGGATGATGATGTACACCTCGGGGTGGCCGAAAAACCAGAAAATGTGCTGGAACAATACGGGATCACCGCCGCCAGCAGCGCTGAAGAAACTGGTCCCGAAGTGGATGTCCATCAACATCATCGTAACGGCGCCGGCCAAGACCGGCATGACGGCAACCAGCAAGAATGCGGTGATCAACCAGGTCCACACGAACAGGGGCATCTTCATGTAGGTCATGCCGGGTGCGCGCATGTTCATCACTGTCGCGATGATGTTGATCGAGCCCATGATGGAGGAAACGCCCAGAATATGGATCGCAAAAATAAAGAAGGTGACCGAGGGCGCCGCGTAAGTCGTCGATAGCGGCGCGTAGAAGGTCCAGCCGAAGGCCGGTGCACCGCCCTCCATAAAAAGCGTTGACGCCAGCATCAGGAAGGCCGGCGGCAGAATCCAGAAGCTCCAGTTGTTCATGCGGGGCAGCGCCATATCTGGCGCACCGATCATCATCGGGATCAGCCAGTTCGCCAGTCCGACGAAGGACGGCATGATGGCACCGAATACCATCACCAGACCGTGTAATGTTGTCATCTGGTTAAAGAAGCCGGGCTCGACCAGCTGCATGCCGGGCTGGAATAACTCCGCGCGAATGACCATCGCGAAGAACCCACCGAGCAAAAACATGGCGAAAGAGAACCACAGGTACATCGTGCCGATGTCCTTGTGGTTAGTGGTAAACAGCCAGCGCGAAATGCCCTGAGCCGGTCCGTGATGATGTTCACCCATGGTCTTTTCCCCTTAACCGTTCTTCATGCCGTTGACGTCACCGGGCTGGACGACATCGCCCGTGTTGTTCCCGAATGCGTTGCGCTGGTAGGTCAGCACCGCGGCCATTTCGACATCGTTGAGCTGACCGCCAAAGGCCTGCATCGCTGTTCCCGACACGCCTTTGGCGACCACTGCCATATGATTGGAAAGGTCGCCCATCACGACGGCACTGCCCGCAATGGCGTTACCGATACCGCCCTGACCCTGCGCCCCATGACAGGCCAGACAGGCGCTGTCGTAAACCGCTTTACCCTGGTCCATCAGGTCGTCCACCGACAGGGTTTGCATCGCCAGCTGGGTCTGCGCCGCCGCCGCACCGCGCTTGGCGGCCATCCAGGCGTCAAATTCGTCTCTCGACACGGCATGCACTTCGACGGGCATAAAGCCGTGGTAGGCGCCGCAAAGCTCCGTACACTGACCGCGATAGATGCCCTCTTCCGGTACCCGCGTCCAGGCTTCGTTGATGAACCCCGGGATCGCGTCGCGCTTCACCGCGATTTCCGGCACCCACCAGGAGTGAATGACATCATTGGCAGTGACCAGAAACCGCACCTTGGTATTGGTCGGGATCACCAGCGGCTCGTCGACTTCCAGGAGGTAGTTCTCCCCCTTTTTGTCGGTGTTGTAGATCTCTTCCTGGGACGTCGCGAGATTAGAGAAGAAAGCCACCGGCTCGCCGGATTCCAAGAGGTACTCGTACTTCCATTTCCACTGGTACCCAGTAATCAGAATGTCCAGCTCGGCTTCGTCATTGTCGTAGACCTCGAGCAAGGTCGATGTCGCCGGCACCGCCATCGCGATCAGGATCAAAAAGGGGACCACCGTCCAAGCGACCTCAACCTTCGTGCTCTCGTGGAATTGAGATGCCTGATGCCCCTTTGATTTGCGGTGGGCGTAGATGGAGTAGAACATGACAGCGAACACCGCGACGCCAATCACCACGCAGATCCACATAATCAGCATGTGAAGCTCAAAAATATCTGCGCCGATCTCGGTCACCCCGGGTGACATGTTGACCTGGTTTTGGGCCGCAGCCAGCGGCGACAAAAATGCCAAGACCGCTCCTGAGAACACTCTCCCCATCGCGTGTGTACTCCGTCTGTTTTTGTGGCGTAGGACCCCACGCCACTGAGGGGGCCGAAAAGCGCCGGGATTATAGCGAAGTTGCTGAAAAATACATGGACAAAAGCGCGCCGTCCGCCAGCGGGGCGTATGTTCAGCGGGCGGCATTATGAATGCCAATGTTTTCTATTAATTCCTCACATAAATTAAGGTTATGTGAGGGGCGCAGGCTTGGCTTACTCGTCCAGTAAACGCACCGCCTCTGCCTCTGTCTCGACGCGCCGGGCGGCCGCTCGGGTGACACGGGTTGCCGGCATGGTGGCACCGGCATCGGGTCGCGCCTCGACGAAGCCGCAGGCGATGCATCGACGCTCATCGGTACTGCCGTCGATCACCATGCGATCCATTTCTTGGCAGCTGGGGCACACCGCGCCCGCCACAAATCGCGGCCGCTGTTTGGGTTCAGAACCAGAATCCGACATACTCGCTCCGCGGCATCCTCTACACAGCCCAACGTTTTCGAAGAACATCAAAACATTATTTTAACAACCTTGGCGCATGCCACAGACCACCGCCCACCGCATGGCGGGCAGCGCCACCTGAAGCCAGCAGGAGAGACAGCTTGAGCACCATCGATTTTAGAGGCGATAGCAATATCCGCGAAGGACTGGGTATTACTCCTGTACTGGGCGAGCGCGTGATGATCGACCCCTCCGCTGTCGTCATGGGTGATGTCGCGCTGGGTGATGATGTTAGCGTGTGGCCCCATGCCGCGATGCGCGGCGATGTGCAGGTCATTCGGATCGGTGCACGCACCAACATTCAGGACGGCACCGTCCTGCATGTGACCCATGATGGCCCCTATAACCCGGGCGGCTTCCCGCTGCACATTGGC
>CAXEVD010000014.1:0-12848 GCA_963999395.1 uncultured Halieaceae bacterium | reverse complement strand
CCTCTGCTACCCGAACTGGCCGGCCCAGACTTGGCCATCGCCTGGGCGCCTCTCGAGGCGCTGTCAGGTGATCCTCATCCTGAAGAGTGGGAAGACATCGCCAGCGCTGCATCCAATCGGCAGAAGGAGTTTGCCGCCGGCCGACTGCTTGCGCACGTGCTATCTGATCAACTTGGTTTGCCGCCCGCTCCCCTACGCCGCGCCGACGATCGTTCACCGGTATGGCCAGCTGATCGCACGGGCAGCCTGTCGCACTGCGATACGCTCTGTGCCGCCGCTGTTGGCAAGCGGAGCGCTTTTCAGTCGGTCGGCGTCGACATCGAAACCATCGGCCGGGTGGAGCAGAAGCTTTGGCCAACCCTGTTCACCGAGAAAGAGGCGGGTTACTTCAGCTCGCTTGCGCCGGACACCGTTGCGCTTGAGACCACCCTGTTCTTCAGCGCCAAAGAGAGCTTCTATAAGTGCCAATACCCGCTCACGAAAGAATGGGTGGGCTTTCAGGACGTCGCGATCACACGCACCGACCAGCACGCATTGGCCATCGCCCCAACCCGCGGCGCGGCCCAAGCCTGGCATGCGGCACCGATTCATACAGTGAAAATCAGCGCGTCACACGTGGCAACGGTGATGTTGTTGCACGCCTGAGGCCGGCCCCAGCTTCAGAACAGGCTGTGCTCACCCCGCTCCGGCATTTTTAGCTCACCCGACGCCAGCCCGGCATAAAAGGCTTGCAGCGTGTCGTCACCATACTCGGGCGTGGCCTCGGCGTCGTACCGCTCGGCAGTCGCGTCCCAACACAGCATCGACTCGGTGGCATAGAACTTGGCAATGCGGAGAAACTCCATGCGGTCTCGCATGCGTCGTGACACCAGCCCCAGCGGGCTGATCAGCCAGCGGATCCAGTCAAACATCTCGGGCGGCAGTGAAGTGGTGCGAAAAGGCTGGCCCAGTGTTTCGCACAACAACCGCCCCTGATCCTGTGGGGTGAGCGCCGGGCCCGGACCACCGATGGGCAGCACCGCGGTATTCGATGGTGGCGACGTCAGCTTCGACACAATGAACCTAGCCAGATCGCGATCGGAAATGGGTTTGCAGGCGGTGGTGTTGCCGCTGCTGAACAACAAGAAAGGTTTTCCCGCGCGGACCCGCTCGACTTGCCCCACCAGTGAGCGAAAAAACGCGGTGGCGCGGATGATCGTTGCGGGCACCGACGACTCATCCAGCAACGCCTCGAACTTCAACTTTTCCCGCTGAAAAGCGAGGCGCGGCATCTGCACACAGATCGCTGATAACAGCACAAAATGCTGCACCGCCGCCCCCTCCGCATAGGCGAGTAGCCGGCGATTCGCCTCGTACTCAACGAGCTTGGCGTCAGCAGGCGCACCACTGCGGCTTGCGAGACAGGAAACCACTACGTCGGCGTTCGGCAGCGACGCCGCCCAGTCCTCATTAGCCGTCATGTCCGCCTCCACGACGGTGACTGCATCAGACAATTCATCAGGCGTTTGATTTAGGCTCTCATCAGAAAGCGCCAGAAACAGCCTCCGACCTGGCCGCACCAGCGCCACCACCTCGTGACCTTGAGCCACTAACTCGCGCAGCACTGCCTGCCCGATGTAGCCTGTTGCGCCTGCTAGCAGTACCCGCATCACTCGCACCCGTCTTCCATTTGCCCACCCTAGGGGGGGTGCTCCCTAGGGTCAATGCTGGCTGGGCCAGCCGGCAATTGCCCCGCGTTTTCGCTAGAGTTGCTATCTCAAAAAGCGAGCTCCCCTTAGGCGCATTCCTTCCTTATGACCACCATCAAGTTTCAGACCCAATATGACTGATCTGGCACCTTCGCCGCCCGTCACTGCCGCGGAAGAATCCGCAACCAATGGCGCCACGGCCAACGTCTGGCTCGGCCTCAGCGCCGCGGATCACTCGCGGGTTATCGAAATGGCCTGGGAGGATCGCACGCCCTTCGAGGCCATCGAGCGTCTCTACGGGCTACCCGAGGGAGACGTGATTCAGCTGATGCGTGGGTCACTGAAACCGAAGGCCTTCAAGAACTGGCGCCAGCGTGTTTCCGGCCGCGTCACTAAACACGGTGCACGTCGGGACCCGTCAGTATCGCGCGGCTACTGCGCCACCCAATACAAACAGCGCTCAAAGTAGGCTCGCCATGGAAACTCTTGCGCTTTACGTTGTCGCCGCCACTTTAGGTGCCATGCTGTTCTTTGCTGTGGGCGTGGCGCCCACGGTGTTCCAGGCGCTCCCGATCGCAGAAGCCGGCCTGTTTCTGCGCACACTTTTTCCGCGGTATTACCTCGCGCTGATTGTGGGCTCTGGCCTCGCGGGTGGCTTATGGATCAGCAGCGCACCGCTGGCGGCGGCAGTGTGTTGGCTGATCGCACTATCAACACTCTGGATTCGGCAAAGCTTGGTGCCCCGCATTAACCAACTGCGCGACGCCGATCTTGCCGGTGACGCCGCGGCCGGCACGCGCTTTGCCACGCTGCACCGCGTGTCGGTCATTATCAATATGGTTCAATTGTTGGCGTTGGTCTTTCTACTGCTGAAGTACTGAGGTTGCCTCGCCATGAATCCGGAGCTGTTGTGGGTGTTTATTCCCACGATCGCCGCCATTTCGCTCACCCCCGGCATGTGTATGACCCTGGCTTTCACGCTGGGTCTATCTCAAGGCTATCGGCGCACGCTGTGGATGATGGGAGGTGAACTCACAGGCGTCGCAACGGTGGTTTCGACCTGCGTGCTCCTGCTCGCCTGGATCCAGTCACTATCGGAGATGTATTTCGCCCTGCTGGCGTTGGTGGGCGGCAGCTATCTGCTGTGGATTGCTTACCGGCTGTGGACGCAACCCGCCCGCTTCGCGGGCGACGAAAACCAACCGCATCTCTCAGCCAGCGCGTTGCTCACCCTGGGATATGTAACGGCGGTGATGAACCCCAAGGGCTGGGGCTTCATGATTGCCCTACTCCCGGGCTTTATGTCCATGGCGTACTCAACGCCTGAACAGCTCGCCGCGTTTCTGGGCGTGATGCTGCCCTCAGAGTTTCTCTCAATGACGCTCTATGCCACGGGTGGGAGCGGTCTCGGGCGATTCCTCACCACCGAGCGGCACCTCGCTAACTTGAACAAGGTCGCGGCGGGTCTGATGGTGCTGGTTGCTGCGTTGATGCTCTTAAGGATCTGAGCCTCAGCGGCGCGACAGATCAGATGCCCGGCGCCCAGCTGGCGTGAAAACCAAACGGCACCCGCTGCGGTAGGGTCACGCCGGCCATGGGACCCGCCGCGACATCCGTCGCGTCGAACACCAGGCAATGGGATGACCAATCGGTGCTGTCGGTGACCAATGTCACCACGTAGCCATCGTCCTCGGCATCATCACGCGTCGCGCCGGTCTTGGGTGCGTACACAGCCTCGCTGCCAAACACACCCTCACCGTAATCCCACTGCTGCCGACAACCGGTTTCATTGTCGTACTTCACCAATCCGGTAAAGCGAAGGGTATGCCCGCCCTCTTCCAGCAGCGGGATACGCTGATGATAGGCGAAGCGGCTTTTCACGCCGGCATAGAGTGGGTTGGTCTTGTTGAACTCGGTGTTGAGGTCGTCGATGTCGCCCTCGCGCACTTCTCCCGTGCGCAAATTAAAGCGCCAACGGTAGTTATTTGCCTCGAGACGCATATAGGCCAGCATGTGCGAGAGCTCGCCCTCCCCATTGGTAGCCGCAGGCATGGGGTTAATTGACCGGCAACCGTCCATCACCACCCAGTCGCCCTCTTCCCAACAGTTGCTCACATGCAGGATGTAGCAGGGCTCACACTCGAACCAGCGGATCTCATCACCCCGGCCGTAGCGCGGAATAAAACCGAAGCGGGTCGGGATATCTCGGTGGAAAGTCAGCACCCGCATTTGGTGACGCTCGAGCACCTTCGGGTCATGGAAGAAAGGCAGGTCATGCAGAATGGTGTAGTTGGGGGTAAAGCCAATGTCATGGGGCAACCGCGGGCCGGGCAGATTGATCTCTGCCTCATGCAATAGCTTGCCAGAAGGATCGGCCACACCGCAGGTCATGTAGGGTGGCTCATCTCCGTAATCGAAGAACAGCAATTCCCCCGTCGTCCAATCCACTTTGGAGTGTGCCGACAGCCGACGATGGCACCTGCCCTCTAGCTCGAAGTAACCCTCGGTTTCCAGCGTCTGGGGATTCAGGCGATAGGGATGGCCCGCGTTGTACCACAGGGTCATCAGGCCGCCTGCGTAGTAAAAGAGATCCGTATTGGAGGTGTCCTTGATGCCAAAGGGTGAGACCTCAAAATCAAAGGGCCCCATGACGCCGTTCGACATAGAGCGGCCAGCCTGACGCTCCTCGGCGAGGGCCACGGTATCGACATAGCGGTTGCGGTAGGCGGCCTCGCCCTCGCAAAACGAGACGGCGTGCACCATGCCGTCACCGTCGAAGGGGTGGTACCGGTTCTCCGGCTGGTGGATCGGGTTCGGGCCGTTGCGAAAGTAGGTGCCCAACAGGTCTTTAGGCAGCTCGCCCTCCACCCGCAGGCCGGATTCGCTGAGCTCAAGCGTGGTCGGCGCATAAACGCCGTGCAGATAGGGGTTATCGAGCCCATAAATCCAGGGCTGGGTATGCTCAAATTCTGCGACGCCACCAATACAGTCATCGGTAACCGGGTAAGCCGGCAGGTGCAGTGCTTGATTCATCGTTGTCTCCGCCCATTCGCTTGTGCGGCTATCCGGGCCACAGCCTAGCAAGGAAAAATGGCTGGCCGCAACGCGCAGCCGGCCGGCCGGTAGCGCTTGCCACCCCACGGCGCGCCGCCTAGGATCAGCGTCAGCACAAGGAGAATCACCATGCATGCGCCAATTTATGTCCTCGGCGGCAGCCAAACCGACTTCGCGCGCAACTGGGCGCGGGAAGAGCTAGAGATCTACGATCTCTTTGCCGAAGCGCTGCAAGACGCCGTGCAGCACGCGGCGATCGAGCCGGCTCAGATTGAGGTGGGCCACGTGGGCAACTTCGTGGGTGACCTGTTTACGCGTCAGGGTCTGATCGGGGGATTCTTCGGCCAGGTCTACCCTGAGCTGGGCAATTTACCGACCGCCCGGCACGAGGCCGCCTGCGCGTCGGGCTCAATGGCGCTGCTGGCGGCCATGCGCGACATTGAGGCGGGGCACTATGACGTGGCCTGCGTGGTGGGCCTGGAGCTGATGCGCAATGTCGATGGCAGAACCGGAGCCGAGTATCTGGGAGCCGCGGCGTGGCAGGGACATGAAGCCACAAGCTGCGAATTCCCCTGGCCGTTCCTGTTCGATCGCATTACCCAGGAATATGACCACCGCTACGGAATCGCTGACGAGCCGCTGACCCGCATCGCAGAAATCAATTTTGGCAACGCCAAACAGAACCCGCGGGCACAGACACGAGACTGGGCCTTTGCCGAGGGCAGCTTTGGCAATGACCCCGCACTAAACCCCTCTATCGAAGGCCGGGTGCGTAAACTCGACTGCGGGCAGATCACCGACGGCGGGGCCTGTGTGATTCTGGCCAGTGAGCGCTTCGCCCGGGCACACGCTCAGGATCGCGGTCAGCAGCTCGTCGATATGCCGCGCATCAAAGGGTGGGGGCATCGTTCCGCACCCATTTTGTTGGAAACAAAGCTGGCCGCCTCAAAGGACCACGAGCTGATATTTCCCCATGCGGCGCAGGCGCTGGCCGACGCGCGCGCGCGAGCGGGGATGACAGACATTACTGACCTCGATGGTCTGGAGACCCACGACTGTTTCACTATCACCGAGTACATGGCGATTGATCATTGTGGCCTGACCGCCCCCGGTGAGAGCTGGAAGGCGTTGGAAGAAGGCCGCATCACCCGAGACGGTGACTTTCCGATCAACCCCAGTGGCGGGCTGATCGGGCTGGGGCATCCGGTTGGCGCGACGGGCGTCCGCATGGTGCTCGATTGCGCGCGACAGGTCACCGGCCAGGCCGGTGATTATCAGATTGCCAATGCCGAGAACATGATCACCTTCAATGTGGGCGGCAGCACGACGACCTGCGCCAGCTTTGTCGTAGGCGTGGGTTCGTGAAAGATGTTTTTATCTACGATGCTATCCGCAGCGCGCGAACCCGGGCCAAAGCCAACGGCGGACTGCACCCTTTAACGCCACCGGAGTTACTGAAGCCGCTGTATCAGGCGCTGGCACAGCGTAACCAGCTGGACCCCACACTTGTGTCGGAGGTCATTCTGGGCTGCGTAACCCAACACGGGGAGCAAGCCGGCAATATCGCTAAGACCTCTGCGCTGTTTGCCGGTTGGCCAGAATCTGTGTCTGGGCTGACGGTGCACCGCTTCTGCTCATCCAGTATCGATGCCATTGCGCTGGCAGGACTCAAGGTGGCGACCGGACAGACTCAGGCTATTGCCGCCGGTGGCGTCGAGATGATGTCCCGCGTGCCGATGCTTTCTGACGAAGCACGGGTCTTCAGCGATCCCGCATATGCCGTCCGCCATCAGATGTTGTTGATGGGTAGCGGTGCTGATCTGATCGCCACGCGCATTGGTGCCAGCCGGGAGGATTGCGATGCGGTGGCACTGCAAAGCCAGCAGCGCGCAGCGCTGGCGCAGCAAGAGGGGCGGTTTCAGTCGATCGTCCCCATCGAGACACCCGAAGGGCTGATCAGTGAGGATGAGTGTATCCGCGACATGACCGCAGAGCGACTGGCGAGGTTACCCGCGGCGTTCGCGGAGCTCGGTGCGGCGGGCGCCGACCAATTACAACTCGCGAAGTTCAGTGAGCTGGTGGCCATCGAGCACGTCCACACCCTTGGCAACTCCCCTGCGATGTGTGACGCCGGGGCGCTGGTTTTGCTTGGAGACGCCGCCTTGGGTGAGTCACTCGGCATATCGCCCAAAGCCCGCCTTATGGCCAGCACCACGGCATCGGGCGAGCCGCTGGAAGTGGTGAGCGGCTGCGTGACGGTGACAGAGGCGCTAATGGCGGATCAAAGTCTCCACGCTCAGGACATCGATTTGTTTGAGATACACGAGGCCTTCGCCGCAACCGTGGTCAAAACCCGCCAGGAGCTCGGTATCGACGACTCGCGGCTTAACGTGAACGGCGGCGTGATCGCACTGGGTCACCCGATGGGCGCAACGGGAGCGATCATGACCGGCACGTTGATTGATGAACTCCATCGACAAGAGCTTAGCAAGGGTATCGTTGCCGCCAGCGGCGCTGCCGGTAGCGGCAGCGCACTGTTGCTTGAGCGCTGTTAAACCTGGCGTCTTGAGTAACGCAGTGCGAGGAACATCCACCGACGGCAGTGAGCGGATCAGTACCTGACCCTTAACGCACCCAGATGGGTGAGCTCCAGACGCGCTCTTGAAGGGTGGTGTGCAGATCAGGCCGCGGCTCAACGCCCGCGCGGATCGCATCCCAGGTCGACCATCGGCAGGTCGGATTCTCCAGCGCGCGCACGTAGTAGAAGGCGCGGCTATCAGGATCGTAATCGGGGTCCTGCCACACGGTCTTCAACTCGGCGGCACCGACGCCCTCGGTGATACTGCAGTCGGATATGTTGACCCGGGCACCGTTGTCGCCGCAGCGGTGGGTATTGGGGTCAGGGGTCAGACCGTCTGAGCATGCGACATCGTAGACCTGCTCATAGGTTTCACCATCCTTTTCCCAGCCCTTGATGATTTGGAGCCGTTGTAGCGCCGTGCCACGCGGATCGGCACTGGCCCAGGCGACGAATTGCGGGGCCTCATCCGTCTTAGCCAGCTCGCCACCCATCGCCACGCCTCCCGCATAAGCCTTCTCGATCATGGTCTCGGAATTCAGAATGTCCAGGGCGTAATCGTGGCCCGCAAAAAACCGCACGCGCATGCGCGGGCCTGAAGTGGCGAAGGTCTCCTTGCGGCGGAAAGCATCATAAATAGCATCCCGGGTGTTCTCCTCGGCCCAGACACCGGTCACGCCCGAGGCGCTCCAGCTCTCGAAGCCACCACCGTAGGTGTAAGTCCGTCCGTCGACCTCGGTCAACGTATCGGGGGCCAGAAATCGCGCGAACAGGCCGTACATGGTGTCCACCGGTACCGAGCCGCGGCGCTCGGGCAGTCCATCCAGAAGGCCCGCCTTGGAGAAATAGGTCTCCTCATCGTCACTGGTGCCTGCCACGTGGGTATCGCTCGCCGCGACAAAGCCGAACTGATAGGGGTTCTTCACACCCTGTGCTTCCAGCGCCAGACCATTGAGAAGGGCCTCACGGACATAACTGCCCTTCTCTTCGCTGTGCAGACTGGTACCCACGCGGAACTTGTAGATCTCAAAGTCAGCCCACTCATCGTTCGGCGACAGGAGCGGATGGGTATCCGACGTGCCCTTGACCTGGGTGATCTCCACAATCGGCTCATTGCGCATGCGCTGATCGGCGTAGGCGTCGTCCATTGGGTCACCCGCCCAGTCCACCAACTTGAACATCTGACCGTTGGAGCCATTCGAGTTGTGGGGAATCGCCAGACTTTCGATGCCCTGGTCTCTCAGCGTATCCATCCAGTCCCAGAGACCCTCCGGGTTCTGGGAGTTCAGTCGGGAAAACGGCACGGCCGGCAATTTGTCGGCGCCGCGAAATACGACATTACGGTGCAAATTGCCGACATCGTCAGTCGAGGAGGTGTATTCGTAGGCCACAAAGGTCGTGAAGTGGCCGGGGTCATTGTATTGCTCAGCCGCATTGATGATGTCCGCCCAGGCACGGCGGGTCACCCCGATCGCCATTTCTTCCGAGATCTCTCCCGAGAGAATGCCCGCCAGCGTGTCGGGAATGAATGAGGCAAAGTTCGCGAGCCGGGTGACCAGACTCAGCTCACCCATGTTGTCTTCGGCGTTCAGGTTATGCAGCGGCTGCGAAACGGCGTACTGGGAAAACGGCGTGGTGGTGTCGCCCGCTTCCAGCGCGAGGCCGAGGAACATGGCGTGGTCAGTGACGGCGTAAAAGTCGAGGGGTGTTGCCATCTGAATTTGATAGCCCGCCGGGTGCTCGATCGCCTCGCCCTGGGCAAAGCGGTAGGCGTCGTAGGGTGTGGCGGTGGTGCCAAAGTTATATGCGTCAAAGGAGTATTCGGTGTGCACATGCAGATCACCGAAATAAGCGTTGCGGAGCGGGTTTGCGGGTGGCGGCGTGCGCTCCAGAATATCCATCACCGGCTCGAGGGAATTGCCCCCGCGCCCGCCAAAGTTGCGATCCTCGTCGAGCAGGCCGACTTCTTCATTACAAGCAGTGGTGAGCGCCAGCAGGCCAGCAGCAAAAACCAAACGTTTACTCATGACACGTTCTCGACCTTTATTTTTGTCGGGGCTGGAGTTTACGCGTCATTGAGCGCAGGCGGCACCTCTGATACTCGGCGCCACTCCACCGAACGGTGCATAAACCCGACCTTCACGGTGAAGACCATGCGGTCATCCGCCGACAAAGTGATGTCCGCTTTACGGTACTCGCCCAGGTGCGCGGCGAAGACCTGCGCGGACCAAGCATTGTGGTCATCGCTGGTTTCGAGATCGGTGACGACCAAAAAGCCAATACGGTCCGGCCTGTTGTCGTTGCGCACCATGACCCCCTGACCGGTGTCGGGCTGCATCTCAATCCACACCGGATCGCTCTCATGCTGCCAGTAGCCGGCTAAATCGTCTCCGGCGTGACCTGACAAGGCGACCATGGCACTCAAGATGAGAAGTAATAGTTTGGGTAGCAAGCGAGTCATTACAGGGGGCTCCATCAGGTCGTCAGTTCACGGGCAGTTAACGTACCCAGCTGGAACATGTGGACCTCATCGGGGCCGTCTGCAATGCGATAGAACCGATCGATAGTGAAGACCTCGGGAATCATCGTGTCCTGACAGACCCCCATGCCACCGAAAATCTGCATGGCACGATCAGCAACTTCCTTTGCCATTTTGGGTGGCACGATCTTGATCAGACATTACGGGCTGGCATAGTTCTGCAATTGACCCAGCGAATCATAAAAACCCGTCATGGTGCTCTGAATCACCTCCGCCACTGGCTGTACCGCATCGATGCGGCCCACTACCTGACCGGACAGTGGAATCGCCGCCTCCATGTCTCCCCCAAAGTACAGCTCTTGCACGCCGGCTAACTGTTCACGGAAGTCGAAGGCCCCTAGCGGCTCCAGTGCGGCAGTGCGTTCGGTGCGCAGTGCCCGAAGTGCCGGCCGGGATTGCTGATTTAAAAAAACCGTATCGGTCTCGTTCGCCTCGACCACCGCCTGCTTCCAGTTCTGGTGGACCGGGGACTCGGCGCTACTCAACATGCGGGTGCCCATCTGCACCCCCTCGGCACCCATCGCGAAAGCGGCAGCCATCGAGGGACCATCGCAAATACCGCCCGCAGCTATAATCGGGATATCAGTGCGCGACCGAATGAGGGGCAGGAGCACAATCAGCGAAACCGGGCTTGGATTTTTAAAACCGCCACCCTCGCCGCCCTCGACGATCAAGCCGTCCACGCCACAGTCGATCGCCTTGAGCGCCATATTCAGCGTGGGCACAACATGGAAAACCTTGATGCCCGCCTGGTGGAAGATCTCGGTGCAGACCGCGGGGCTGCCTGAGGAGGTGGTGACAAAAGGCAGGCTCTGTTCGATCACGAAGTCGATAAAGTCGCTGCCCTTCACAAAAGCGAGCGCGACATTCATGCCAAAGGGCTTGTCCGTGAGCTCACGCATTTTCAGGACCTCGCCGCGGATCGCGTCGAGCTCACCGGAGCCGGTTTCGATAATGCCCAGGCCACCAGCATTGCAGACCGCCAAAGCAAGTTGAGCTCTGGCGATCCAGCTCATTGGCGCCTGAATGATCGGATAGTCGGTCCCCGTGATCTCGGTGACTCGATTTTTGATCGGTGCGGCGCTCATTTCACGCCCTCCAACATTGGCTCAATCCCGGTGCCCGCTATTAACGCATCGACGCGCGCTTGATCAGCCGCCGACAGTCCCCCGTATTGGTCGCGGGTCCACTGCAAGCACTTGGCCTGATAGGGGAATGTTCGCTGGTGCCATCTCGCGCCATCGATCTCGCATTCCCAGGTTTTCTCTTGCGCCACCACGTAGCCCCCGCAGCCCGTGCCGGCTGGCGGTCCGCCCGCCTCGACACACATCACACCGTTGTAGCCCTCGTGCACGTAATCCTCGGGACGAAGTTCCTCAGCGTGAAACTCAACCGACTCGAGCACGTCGATCACCGTGGGCATCAGCGCTTTGGTCAAGGTAAAGGTGGAGTCATGCTTGGGATCGCAACCGATCTGAATGACGCGCTTGCCGAGCTTGGAAAATGCCACCGACAGATTCGATGAGGTTGTGCTCTTGCCGATACCGCCCTTCCCGTAGACAGCAAAAACCTTAGCACTAGTCTGCATCAGATCTTCTTCCAAATGGACCTGAACGCTGCCCTCGCCGTCGCCGACGTTCTTGCCCGGATCAATGTTACTGACCGGAATGTGTTGATTGGGTGAATTCATGCTGCCACCTCCCCTGTGACTCCCTCGAGGAAGTCCTCGAGATCTTCTCCTGCCCGTTTCAGGGCATCGATACTCTCGTCATCGGCCCCCCAGTACTCTCTTTCCTGTGCTTCGATCAGCCGGTTGGCCAGTCTTGCGGCCGAAACCGGGTTGAGCTCTGCCAGACGACGACGCATGTCCTCATCCAGCACAAATGTCTCGGATAGTTGTTGGTACACCCAAGGTGCGACGTCGCCAGTAGTTGCAGACCAGCCCATGGTATTAGTGATGTGAGCTTCGATCTGGCGCACCCCCTCATAACCGTGATCGAGCATCGACTCGTACCACTTGGGGTTTAGCAAGCGCGTGCGGGTCTCCAGAGCTACCTGCTCATTGAGCGTGCGCACGCGACCGGTGCCGCCGGAAGTATGGTCTGCGATATAGACCGGGACTCGCTCTCCCCTGGCGCGCTGCACTGCGCGGCTGATGCCGCCCAGCGTGCCGAAGTAGTGGTCGACGGTGGTCACGCCAAGCTCAACGGAGTCGAGGTTCTGATAAGCGAGATCGACATCCTCGAGCACGCGGTTCAGCAAATCTGACTGCTGCGAAACCTTGCCGTGCCGGTCGTAGGCGAAGCCCTTACGCTGGGTGTAACAATCCGCCAGCTCTTCTTCGTCTTCCCAGCGACCGCTGTCGAGCATCAGGTTGACATTCGAACCGTACGCGCCTTCTGCATTACTGAACACGCGCAGCGCAGCCTGCTCGAGATCGCAGCCATGCTCCGCCTGATAGGCGAGCACGTGCTTGCGCACGAAGTTCTGCTCAATATCTTCATCTGCTGTGGCGGCCAGCCAGCTGGCCTCGGCAAGCACCTGGGTTTGCATGGGCAACAGATCCCGGAAAATACCCGACAAGGTCACCAACACATCGATACGGGGCCGACCCAACTGCTCGAGAGGCAAGAGGCGTGCACCGACCACCCGGCCGTAACTGTCCTGCCGCGGCTCTGCACCCAGTAGCGCCAGCGCTTGCGCGATGCTGACGCCCTCGGTCTTGAGGTTATCGGTCCCCCACAGCACGAGTGCCACGGATTCGGGCAAGGCCCCGCTCTCGCTTTGATGACGCGCCAGTAACTGCTCGGCCTGTCTGCAACCTTCGGAGTGGGCAAAACTCGCCGGTAGCCGGAACGGATCAAAACCATGTAGGTTACGTCCAGTGGGTAGGATTTCTGGTGCTCTGAGCACGTCACCGCCCTTCACCGGCTGAATGAAGCGGCCATCGAGTGCTCGCAGGATTGCGCTTAACTCATGATCCTTAACC
>CAXEVD010000013.1:0-12900 GCA_963999395.1 uncultured Halieaceae bacterium | reverse complement strand
CAGTAGTGCTTCATGGCCAGCGTTTCCCCGCCATCGGCTAAAGAGGACTTCAATTTCGGGTGTTCACGCAGCGCGACCGCACAGGCTTTCAGGATGAAGGGCAAGGGCGTCAGTCGCACGCCCCGATCCGCTGCCTCGCTTTTCAGCTCGTTGCGAAAGCGCTCCATATCACTGATATCCGCGTCGTCAAATTGGGTTACATGCGGGATATTCAGCCAGGAGCGCACCATGTTGTTGGCGGTGACCTTGTCGATTCGGCTACGAGTGTTTTTCTCAATCGCACCAAAGCGCGCGCAGTCCTGCTCGGGAATTGCCGGCAAGGTAGCTCCGCCTGACGCTGATTCAGCGACAAGGGCCTGCGCCACATGCTGCTGAAGATCTTCCTTGAGGATTCTCCCCCGGGCGCCCGTGCCCTTCACCTGCGAGAGCGTCACACCGAATTCGCGGGCAAGCTTGCGCACCGCGGGGCCTGCATACACTGTGTCAGGATCTGACGACGCAGCGGCGCTCTCTAAACGTTCTACACCTTTTCCTCCATCTACACCTTCTGCACCGCGCGACGCAGGTGACGTGGATGGCGCAGCGACAGACTGAGTCGTCCGACGGGGGGCATCCTCATCGGCGACAGCCGTCGGTGCGATCCCTCCATTAGTTTGCGCATCTCCTTGGCTCTCTTGTCGCTCTTCAGCTAGGGGCCGTGACTCTGATTGCGCCGCACCCCTGCCACGATTCGATTGAGTTGAAGCCGCCGGGGCACCCTCGATCGCCAGCCTGGCGATCACCGCGCCCTCCTTCACCGTTGTGCCCGCTTCCAGCAGCCATGCCGTCACGGTGCCGGCGGCTGGAGCCGGCACCTCCATCGACGCCTTGTCGGATTCGAGCAGTACCAGCGAATCGCCCTCTTCGACCTGACCACCGACTGGGACCAGCATCTCGACCAAGTCAGCGCCCTCGTCACTGCCGAGATCGGGAATCACGACGTCGATCACCGTTGCGCCATCCTCAAACTCGTTCGCTAAAGTCGACGCCGTAGCTGATGGGGCAGAGGCAGGGTCCTGCCTTTGACCCCCACCCCCCACCGCTGGCATCGGGGAAGCCGCAGCGTGCGCTGAAGTGCCCTGATCCTCTTGTGAGGAAGCACCAAGGACTTCCTGATCTGCATTAGCTGGTGCGTCGTCAGTACTCTCGGTGCCGGACTGGGTGGCCAAGGCTAAAATCACGTCGCCCTCGGATACCGAGTCACCCACCGCCACGCGCAATTCACTGACAACCCCTGCGATGGGCGCGGGAATTTCCATAGAGGCCTTGTCGGATTCGACCACCACCAAGCTCTGCTCCACTTCGATGGTCTCGCCTGGCGACACCAACACCTCGACCACCTCGGCCCCCTCTGCACCACCGATGTCCGGGACCTTGATCACTTCGTCTGCCATATCCGATCTCCTGTCCTGCGCTCAGAGACGCATCGGGTTGGGTTTGTCGGTGTTGATCTCCAGTTCGGAGATCGCTCGTTCGACGATGCTGACATCCACCTCACCCTCGTCCACCAGCGCGGTCAGCGTAGCCAGCACAATGTGCTCTCGACTGACCTCAAAGTGCTGCCGTAGCTGCCGGCGGGTGTCACTGCGACCAAAACCATCCGTGCCCAGCGCCGTAAAGCGGCCGGGGATAAATTCGCGAAGCTGATCAGTATGAGCCTTCTGGTAGTCGGTCGCGGCAATGAACGGCCCTTTAGTCTCGGAGAGCTGCGCGGTGAGGTACGGCACCCGCGGCACCTCGGTCGGATGCAGTCGATTCCAGCGCACGGCATCGTTACCCTCTCGAGCCAGTTCGTTCACGCTCGTAAGGCTCCAGATATCAGCGGCGACGCCGAAATCGCGTTCGAGCATGTCGGCCGCCGCCTCTAACTCGCGCAGAATCGCCCCGGCACCCAGTAACTGAACGCTGGGCCCCATCGCGGCACTAGAGCGCAATCGGTATACGCCACGGACAATGCCCTCCTCGACACCGTCGGGCATATCCGGGTGCACGTAGTTCTCATTCATCGTCGTGATGTAATAGAAGCAGTTTTCGCCCTCCTCAAACATCCGACGCATGCCGTCCTGAATAATGACCGCCAGTTCGTAGGCATAAGCGGGGTCGTAGCTGATGCAGTTGGGTATGGTCGTGGCAATGAGGTGACTGTGACCGTCCTGATGCTGCAGGCCTTCACCATTCAGCGTGGTGCGTCCTGCGGTGGCGCCGATCAAAAACCCTCGGGCTTGGCTGTCGCCCGCTGCCCATGCAAGATCGCCAATGCGCTGAAAGCCGAACATCGAATAGAAGATGTAAAACGGCACCATGGGGAAATCGGAGACGCTGTAGGAAGTCGCTGCAGCCAGCCACGCTGAAAACGCGCCCGCCTCGTTGATACCCTCCTCGAGAATCTGTCCGGTCTCGGCTTCTTTGTAGTAGAGAATGCCGCCTGAATCATGGGGGGTGTAACGCTGTCCCACCGAGGAATAAATCCCCATCTGCCGGAACATACCCTCCATGCCGAAGGTGCGCGCCTCATCCGGCACAATCGGGACCACGCGCTCGCCGAGTGACTTGTCTTTCAACAGGGTCGACAGGATGCGCACGAAGGCCATCGTGGTGCTGATCTGGCGCTTGCCCGAGGTCTTCAACTGCCCGGCGAATGCACTGCGGGGCGGTGCTGGCAGCGCATACGAGGTTTTTCGGCGCGCGGGAATGTGGCCACCCAATTCAGCCCGCCGCTCGCGCATGTAGCGCATCTCCGGGCTGTCCTCGGGCGGTCGATAAAAAGGTACCTGCTTGAGATCTTTGTCGCTGATCGGCACCCCAAAGCGATCGCGGAACGCCTGCAGGCTCTTCATGTCCAGCTTCTTCAGAGAGTGGGTTTCGTTGCTGGCCTCACCGGCCTCGCTCGTGCCGTAACCCTTCACGGTCATCGCCAGAATGACGGTGGGGCGCTCTACCTCCTCACAAGCGGCCGCGTAGGCTGCATAAACCTTGTAAGGGTCGTGGCCACCCCGATTGAGGTACATGATGTCCTCGTCGCTCAGATCTTTTACCAACTCCAGCGTCTCGGGATACTTCCCGAAGAAATGCTCCCGGGTATAGGCACCGCCATTGAACTTGCAGTTCTGTAACTCGCCGTCACACACGTCGTCCATGATCTTCTGCAGCAGGCCCGTCTGGTCCCGCTCGATCAGAGGGTCCCACTTGCGGCCCCAGACCACCTTAATGACGTGCCACCCCGCGCCGCGAAAAACACCCTCTAGCTCCTGAATGATCTTGCCGTTACCTCGCACCGGCCCGTCGAGGCGCTGCAGATTGCAGTTGATCACAAAGTGGAGATTGCCCAGACGCTCGCGACCGGCCAGCGCGATGGCACCGAGCGACTCCGGCTCGTCACACTCACCGTCTCCCAGGAAACACCAGATTTTGCGGTCGCGATGGTCCACCAGGCCACGCTTACTCTGATACTTCATGACGTGGGCTTGATAGATCGCCTGAATCGGCCCGAGGCCCATCGACACGGTGGGGAACTGCCAGTAATCCGGCATCAACCACGGATGCGGGTACGACGATAGGCCTTTACGGCCCACCTCACGCCGAAAGTTTTCAAGTTGTTCTTCGCTGATCACGCCCTCGAGGTACGAGCGCGCGTACATGCCCGGCGCGCTGTGACCCTGGTAATAGACCAAGTCTCCTGGATGCCCGTTGGCAGTGCCACGAAAGAAGTGATTCATGCCCACGTCGTACAGCGTTGCACTCGAGGAAAAGCTCGAGATGTGTCCGCCCAGACCATCTTCGTTGTCGTTGGCGCACATCACCATGGCCATCGCATTCCAGCGCACCAGCGAACGAATGCGCCGCTCCATGAACAAATCACCAGGCATGGGGCGCTCGTCTTCAGGTGAGATGGTATTGCGGAAGGGGGTGGTAATCGCGCTGGGCAACGGTACGCGGGACGATTGCGCATGCTCGGAGAGATGCCGCAGCAGCTGTCCGGTCGCCGCGGGCCCGTTGAAGCGTAAAACGGAGTCCAGAGATTCCGTCCATTCATCAACTTCAATAGCATCCAACTTTTCCACGCTACTCATCCCCCTATGCCTACGCTGATATCCAGATGACGCTTTGCCAAACTGGTTGATCGGTCGCTTTGATCATCGGCGTGAGTCAGCACAAGTCGCGGGTGCCTCTCACCTAGAACCCAAAACCCAGAACCGAGAAACCCAGCCAAGAGTCTCAGGCGCCGGCTAGCTGGCTAATACAGCGGAATCTCCCCGAAATCCCTATTAGGTTCTTATTTAGAACTATTAACAGCTCGCCCACATAGGAGAAAATAACAATTATCGCACCGGAACGGAATAAAGTTCTTTTTTAGAATCTATTAAAAAGCGACGAATCGGTATTTTTGGGCGGTTTAACGCTGCGACCGCAAGAGCGCGACCAAACAAACAGTACCTCGAGGGGGGGAGCTTAGCGGAAACGGAGGTTCGCCCGGCTCAGGTCGCTGATGGTTTTCGCGCCCATCAGCCTCATGTCACGCACCAGCTCGCTCTGCATGTTAGTAAGCGCTCGCTCTACTCCCGCCTGGCCAGCGCCAGCCAGCGCGTATAGATACCACCGGCCACCAGAGCAAGCCTTCGCGCCAACGGACAGCGCTTTGAGGACATGAGTGCCACGCTGTATGCCGCCATCACAGATCACATCAATCTGATCGCCGACCGCATCAACAATCTCCGCCAGTTGATCAAAGGGCGAACGGCTGCCGTCGAGCTGACGACCTCCGTGATTAGATACCATAATGGCATCTGCTCCGATCTCAACCGCCCTTTTGGCATCCTCTACCGACATAATCCCTTTCAAACAAAACGCTTTGCCCCACCGCTCACGCACTTCTGCCGCGGCGTCCCAGTCCATGGTCTGGTCGAGCATCGTGGAGAAGTAATCGGACACAGAGATACTCACGTTGGAGCCCTCGGGAATGTGGTCCTTCAGGTTAGAGAGCTCAAAAGGCTCCCTGAGAAGGTAATTCAGCGTCCAGCTGGGATGCGTGGCGAAACTCGCCAGGCTGGAGGGGGTGAGTCGCGGGGGCGAGGTGAAGCCCGTCCATAGATCGCGCTCGCGATTGCCGCCAACGATGGTGTCGACAGTGAGCGCCAGCGCATCGAAGCCTGCGTCCCGACACCGATCGATCATGCCCCAGGTGAGCGCCTTGTCCCTGTGATAGTAGAGCTGAAAGATCTTGGGAGTGCGAATCGTCTCGCCAATTTCCTCGATCCCCACCGTGGCCAGAGAGGAGATACCGAACAGGGTATTAAAGGCCGCCGCTGCGCGACCCACCGCGCGTTCTCCGTCATGGTGAAACAGTCGCTGCAACGCGGTGGGCGAGAGAAACAAGGGCATGTCCATGGGAATGCCCATGACGGTTGTCGTCAGATCAATATTCTCGACCCCCGCCAACACGTTGGGCACCAGATCACAGGTCTCGTAGGCCTCGGTATTGCGCCGGTAAGTCACTTCGTCATCGGCGGCACCGTCGATGTAATGGAAGATCGGGCCCGGCAATCGGGCCTTGGCCAGTCGTCGAAACTGCGCGGTGTTATAACAGTCGGAGAGTGTGATCCCCATCTTCTACTCCGGCTCAGTACGTTCAGTCGAGCGGCTGCAGCGGCATCTGCTCGTGAAAGGCCTCGACACTCTCAATCACTGTCGCGCCCTCGATCATAGCGAAAGGTTCTGCCTGCCAGCGCTCACCGCGCATTTGAATCAAGATACGACTCGGTTCGCTCGACAATACCGTCGCGCGATAGTAGTCCCGCATGGCGTCTAACGATACCGCCTCCACCGCAGCGATCATCTCAGCACGGCTAGCGAAATCATAGCGCTCTCGGTTCCAATCCCCGATAAATGGCCCCGCCTCATCGGAGAGGTTGGTGGGCGGCTCGGTCAGTTGGGTGAGCACACCCGACTTCAGATTGGCAAACTGTTCCTCAGTCAGCTCGTCGAGCATAAGCGCATATTCGCCGGCGAATGCCTCAAACCGTTCAAGCATGGCGACCGGCCCTTTCACCGGCGTCTGAATGTAGAAACCGATCATCGGGTGATCCTGCAAGGTCGTGGTGAGACCACCGGCCGCATAACCCAACTGCTCCTCGGTACGCAGGGTGTCGAAAGCACGGTTCCTCAGGTGCCGAGCCAGCACCCGGCCTGTTGCCTCGTTGGCCACCGTCGCCTCCGGTGCCGCATAGAGCAACATCATCCCCAGATCCTCAACCGGCAAATCCCTGTTTTTAACCAGCGTCTGGCCAGGCACGGGTGCATACACGCGCTCACGCGCGTACTCAGTCGCACCCGCTCGCTCCTCAGGTAGCGCGCTCTGCAGGGTTTTCGCCAGGTCGTTGGCAAACGCTTCATCGTAGTTGCCAAACAAATACACGCGAACCAGCGCCGAATCCAGAACGCGCTCAACGAAAGCGTTAAAGCGCGTCGGCGTGACCTTGGCCACCGCATCGAGTAAAGAGGCCTCATCATAAAAGCCGGTGCGGGTCAGGCTGGATAGGGTCCTGCCCAACTGCCTGAAGGGGAGTTCTCGCTTGCGGTTCTCGAGTCCGCGGACAAAGCGATCAATCGCCTGGTCCAACGCCTGCTGATCCGGGTCAATCCGGAGCCCAGCCAGCGCCGCGGTCAGCAGTGCCGGCTGCTTATCGGTAAAACCGGAGATCGAGAGGCGCAGGCCTTCATCGAGGCCGAGGCTAAGGCCCATCCCTGCGATGCTGGCCTCGTTGATCAACGCCGTCTGCTGCAGGCCGTATAAGTCTGACCACAGCACCATCATGACTGCCGCATCGACCTCCTGCTGGCGAAGCGGCGAATTCAAATACACCTGTGCATAACCCCGCGGCAGATCGGTAAACGCCTCACTGCCCTGCAACCAGACACTAAGGCCGGGCTCGTTCATGATCTCTTTGGGCTCACTGGTGGTGTTCGCGAGCTCAAATCGCTCGGGTAGCAAACGGTTCTGCGCCGGAAGCGCAAGCTGATACTCGGCCGTCTGGGCTTTCAATGTTTGCGCATCGGGCACGGCCAGCGGCTCGATCGCATATTGGCCCTCATAAAAATAAAGGCGCTCGGACACCTCCTGCGCCTGGTCAATTTCCCAGACGTGGAGTCGTTCCGGCACCAGCTGTGCCAGGACTGCCTCCACCGCTTCGCGATCGAACCCGGTAAAACGATACGGCGCCTCGATGGCATATTGCGCGGGGTAGGTTTGCATCGCCCGGGTCAGCTCATGGGCGTAGCTAAAGTCATCCATTTTCTCAAGAAAACGAAACCGATTCGCAAGCGAGGTACCGAACTCCTCGGCGTAGCGGTCATCGACACCCTGCTCTCGTAGCATGTCGAGATATCCGAGCAGCATAGCGGTAATGTCGTCCGGGTGCGCCAAGCCCTCGGGCGTCAGCTGCACCGAGAACGTAAACAGCCCATAGTTTCCATAGCGCGCGGGATCTGCGCTCACCATCAATGCGCTGGCCCAACCTAAATCCCGCAGTCGCACCGCCGGCGTATCAGGCATTTCCGAGCCCAGAATGTAGGACAGATACTCGCTGGGTTTGGTGTCGTACAGATCACTGTTGTTATCTATGATGAAATCGAGCCTGAGCTCTCGGGTGTCATCCTGCGGCGCATAGCGCACGCGCTTGGCACCGACTTCTGCGAAATCGATCGCAGCCGACATTTCAGGCCGTACCGCCTGCTTGTTGGGGATCTCGCCAAAGTGGGTCTCTGCCAACTGCTGTAGCGCGGGTAGGGGCAGGTTGCCAATGAGTGACGCTTTCATCAGGTTAGCGCTGTAGTACTGCTCAAAAAACGCCACGGTGGCCGCGTGGAGCCCCCCCTCGGTTTTATCAGCCAGTGACTCGAGATTGCCAATCTGGAATCGGTTGGCAGGGTGGTCGCCCAACAGCTGACGCGCCAACCGGTAGATGATGCGGAAATCCTGCTCGCGGCGCATCGACCACTCGGCATTCACCGCGTTCTTTTCCTTTTCGATGTAGGTGGGATCCAGCAACGGATCGGTGAAAAAGCTCGAGAAGCGGTCCAGTGCCTCGGGGAGCGCGTCGTTCTCAACCATCATCATGTAATTGGTGATATCGAGGCCGGTGTAGGCATTGGTCATGCCACCGTGCTCAGCGGTAAAGGCCATAAAGCCATCGGGATCGGGGAACTGCGCGGACCCCATGAACAGCATGTGCTCAAGATAGTGGGCCATCCCGGGGTAATCATCGGGGTCTGAGGCAGCACCCAAACCGATACTCAAAGCGGCCGCCGATTTCTCGGCGGTCGGATCAGACACCAACATGACTTCGAGTCCGTTGGCTAGCTCGATCAAATCGTAAGCCCGATCATCATTTGGGCTCACCACGACTGCCGGCTGAGCAGTGTCCTGCGTATCGGCCGACTGGCCGCAGGCGACCAACGCGGCGCTCAATAGCAGCGCACCGACTAACCGAAAACACCGGAGAGTGCTTGCCGCATTAATGTTCGCGAATAATCGCACCCAAGGGAGAGTAGACACGTCCATGAATGATGTACTCATCGATAAAGATCTCTCGGTTAAATCATGAAGATACGGCGACCGAGTCGGTGGAAGGCCAGGCTGACAAAATAGCGTTGACCAACGTCGCCAGAGGTATCGCGAAAAAGACGCCCCACAACCCCCACAGCCCGCCGAAGAACAACACCGCGATCACAATCGCGACCGGATGCAAGTTGACAGCCTCGGAAAAGAGGAGCGGTACCAGCACGTTGCCATCGAGCACCTGTATCAGCAGATACGCGCCGACGACCCAGTAAAAATCCGGCGTCACACCGAATTGAAAATAAGCCACGACGACCACGGGAATGGTCACCAAGGCAGCGCCGATGTAAGGCACGATCACCGAAAAGCCGACCAGCAACCCCAGCAGCGCCGCATAGTTCAGGGAGAACAGCGCAAAGACCACATAGGAGGCGCCGCCAATGATTAACACCTCAATACCCTTGCCCCGGGCATAGTTGGCGAATTGCAGATTCAACTCGGCCCAAATCCGCTCGAGTAGCGGCCTCTTAGCGGGCAAGAACCCGGTAAACCAACCGGTCAACTGCTCGCGGTCCTTGAGGAAGAAAAACACCATCAAGGGAATCAAGATCAGGTATACGATCGCCGCCAGGACGCTGGGAATCGAACTGAGACCTTTCGTCACCAGCAGTTGCCCCATCGACGCCATCTCGGCCTGAATCACAGCCGTGAGCTCGTTGACTTGCTGCTGGGTGAAAAAGACCGGGTACTCCTCCGGCAGTGTCACCAGCACCTTGCGTCCCGCTTCGATCATCGCCGGCGCCTCGCGCACCAACGCCACCAGCTGTCGCCACACCAGCGGCGCCAGGCCGAACAGCACGGCAAAAAAACCACCCAGGAAAAGTAGCGTAGACACCGCGACGCTCAATTCCCCTGGCAGTCCCCGCTGCCTGAGGACGTTGGCGACGCCCTGCATCAGGTAAGCCAGAACGATCGCCACCAGCACCGGCGCGAGAATGTCGCCGAAAAACAGCATGACGGCAAAGGCCATCGTCAACATCGCGAGCAGAATAACGGCTTCTTCCTCGCTCAGATAACGCCGATACCACCTGGTCAGAACTTCTTTCACGCTATGACTCCTTGATTCAGGCCTTGGTGATGATCAGCCTCAGCACGTCATCGGGCAACTGTTCACATTTCACGACATGACCCGCCAACTGCGCAATAATATTCACCTTGCTCACGAGGCGTACCATCTTCCCAACCAAGGGGTTCACCAGTTTTCGGATCGGTGAAAAAAAACTCTTGCTCAAAACCGAACCACCATTCATCAGTTACTACCTCTGCAGCAGCAGCTCTAAAGTTTGATGGGTGTGTTGCATGATCAGCAGATTGAACCTGTGTCATTACTAAATCATGGCCATTAGGATTTGAGTATGTTTGCACTGGAAGAAGCAAACAGTCTGAACTTCCACCTTCTGCTTGTTGCGTAGAAGAACCATCGAATGACCAATCTGGAGGAGTTGATGAGTCTGTAGCTTTAACTTTGCTTCTCATAAAAGGCTCAGGAGTATACCCATCAAGCCAAATGTATTCATAAGTCTTCATATCTGTCATTAATTTTACCTTTCTTTATTTTTTTATAATGCGTCCGAACCAGTTTCACCTGTTCGGATTCTTATGACAGTATCTACGCTTGTAACAAAAATCTTTCCGTCACCTATACGATTTGTATTGGCTGAGTGTCTTATTGCTTCTATTGCTGCATCAACAAGATCATCTTGAATAACGGTTTCTAATTTTACTTTAGGTAGAAAGTCACCGTATTCAACTCCAGTGTTAATTTCTGTAAAACCTCTTTGTCGACCAAGACCTTTAGACTCTGTAAGTGTTATACCTCTAACACCTACTTTTTCGAGAGCGATTTTGACTTCATCAACTTTAAAAGGTTTTATTATAGCTTCGATTTTTTTCATATTTTGACTTATAATTTACAGTAACACTTTAGTCGCATACGTTTAATTGCAAATTAAAAATATGACTATTAAATATATCTAACTATTATGATTGGTTGCCAAAATGACATCTAACATGTTTAATGCCGTATTAAACTTTATTTAATAAAATCATATACTTTTTAAACATTATTAATATATGTCACGATATATCCTCACTAACTCTGAAATGGCAGAAGCTGACAAGATAACGATAAAAAACGGCTTACCAAGTTTACAGCTAATGGAAAACGCCGGAAAGGCAGTGTTTAAGAATTTGCCATTAAAAAAATTACATAAAATATTAATCATATGTGGTCCAGGAAACAATGGTGGGGACGGTTTTGTAGTCGCAAAAGAACTCATCAAAGCCAAAAAGAGTATAGACTTATTTTTTCCTTTTAAAAAAAGTAGTCAGTCAATAGATTGCAAATATTACTCTGATAAAATTGATAAAAACAATTTCATTAGTAAAGTAGAAAATTTAGAGCAATATGATCTCATAATTGATGCTTTATTTGGGACAGGTCTGTCGAGATATATTTCAAACAATCTAACTTCTCTGATTAAAGAAGTTAATACATCATCTGTACCAGTTTATGCAATAGACATACCATCCGGTATAAATGGTGAAAATTCCTTACCTCAACCTGAAGCATTTAAATGTCAAAAAACTATTACTTTCTTTTGCAAAAAAAAATGTCATTTACTTTTTCCAAGTAAAAAATACTGTGGTGAAGTTATAGTTGAAGATATTGGAATAAAAAAAGAAGTGATAAAAACTATAAATCCAAAAATAAAAAAAAATGATCCAAATTTATGGATAAAAAATTTTCCATTTCCATCTCCGATCGACCACAAATATTCTAGAGGTCTATTAATTGTTAACACTGGACCAAAATTTCAAACAGGAGCAGCAAGACTTGCAGGCCGTTCTGCATTAAGAGTTGGTGCTGGCGCAGTAAGATTGATATGTGACAAGGACTCAGCTGAAGTTTTAGAGCCTCAAATATCAGTAGAAATGTTATCAGTAATAAATGAGAAAAATGACCTTCTTAAAATTCTAAAAGATAAAAAAATAACATCGGTTCTTGTTGGTCCAGGAAATGGAGTAAACGATGAGACTAAAGCAAGAACCTTACTTGCTCTTGCAATGGTGGATCACGTTGTAATTGATGCTGATGCGATTTCATGTTTTGCCGACAACCCTGATGAGCTTTTTATAGATACTTATCCGCACACAATTTTAACACCTCATGAAGGTGAGTTTAAGAGGCTTTTCGGTAGCAACTTTAATGAAAATGATGACAAAGTTATTAGATGTGTCGAGGCTGCAAAAAAATCAGGAAGTATCATCTTATTGAAAGGAGCAGATACGATCATATCCGATCCAAGTGGTAATGTAGTAATTAATTCAAGTGAAGCACCATATTTAGCAACTGCAGGGTCAGGTGATGTTTTGGCGGGAATCATAGCCTCTTTAGTTGGCGTTAACAAAATGACTGCTTTTGATGCGGCTTGTGCCGGAGCTTGGATACATTCATATCTTGGTGAATATCTTGGCGCAGGATTAATTGCTGAAGACTTAATTGACAATATTCCATTAGCAGTTAAAAAACTCCAGCAATATGAGAGGAATAATTAATTTTTTATTAATTTTATTGGTTTTTACTAATAAAATTCATGCATACGAATTAGATGAGATAACCACTTTATCAAATGAGCAAGTAACAATTACTGGCACAGTAACTAGAAACAAATACGAAAATAAAATCTTTGCTTATCTTGGCATACCATTTGCAAAGCCACCAGTAGGCGAGCTCAGATGGAAAGCTCCAAGAGGTGTTGAATTTCAAGGACAAATTTCAGCAAACAATAATCCTAATCGTTGTGTTCAAATAAGTAATTTTTATGACTCTATTGATGGTATCAGCGGTGGCGAAATAATAGGTGAGGAGGACTGTCTTTACTTAAACGTGTATGTTTCTGAGAAAGCTCTAAAAAGTAAAAAGAAGTTACCCGTAATGTTTTGGATTCATGGTGGGGGGAATACATGGGGATATTCTGCATCTAACTTATTTGTATCAGGTGATTTTGTGCTTGATCATGAAATTGTTCTAGTAACTACAAATTATAGACTCGGTCCTTTTGGATGGTTTAAGAATGATGCCTTAAACTATAACTCTGATTATGTTCTTGATAAATCAGCTAACTTTGGAACTTTAGATTTAGTAAAGTCTCTAGAATGGGTAAGGGAACACATTGGTTTATTTAATGGGGATGAAAAAAATATAACAATTTTTGGTGAGTCAGCTGGTGGTAGAAATGTAATAT
>CAXEVD010000012.1:0-13074 GCA_963999395.1 uncultured Halieaceae bacterium | reverse complement strand
GTTACGTGGCATTTGGAGAGTGGGGTGACTGGTGGCGTCTGGTGACCCCAACGTTGATTCACTTTGGCTGGCTGCACGTGGTCTTTAATTGCCTGTGGTTGTGGGAGTTTGGCCAGCGGATTGAGCATCGGCTAGGCTCAGCAAACCTGCTGGGTCTCTATGTGGTCAGTGCGATGCTGAGTAATTACAGCCAGTACTGGTGGGAGGGGCCGTCGATATTTGGCGGTATGTCCGGTGTGGTGTACGCGTTCATGGGGTTGATCATGGCGACCCAATGGCGCAGGCCCGGCTGGATCGCGCCGCCGCCCATGGCCATATTCGCTTTAATGATGATCTGGCTCTTGATCGGGATGGTAGGAAGCATGGAGTTTATCGGTGCGGGCGCCATTGCCAACGGCGCCCACGTCGGTGGCTTGCTGACCGGTTGGATATTGGGTGTCGTGATCAGTGGGTTGCCCACATTATTTGGGAGTCGGTAAGCGTGGCGGATGACTATCGGCAATCGGTTCAGCAAATGGACCGTCAGGTTTACGAGCAGTTGGTGACGTCTCTGTCGACTGGCCGCTGGCCGGACGGCAGAACATTGACCGACGATCAGCGTCGGCATGCCATGCAGGCAGTGATCACCTGGGGCGAAATCCATCTGCCGCCAGAGCAGCGGGTGGGCTTTATCGACAAGGGCGCCAAAGCCGGGGACAGTTGTGACGACCCCCAGCCACTGGCGTGGAAGGACTAGAGATATGAGTGACTGGCAGGGTTGCCTGAGAAAAATGCACACCGAGCTCGCGGAGACGGTTCGTTACACCGTGTTTGCCGATAAAGGGGGGCTCTGCCTGAACGATCATCTCGGGCAGTCTCTGCGCCTCGAATTCACGGGCCGGATTGAGTGTGTTGCCTGTGATCGTCTGACCAAGAAAAGTTTTAATCAGGGCTACTGCTTTCCCTGTTTTCGCAAGCTGGCGGCCTGCGATAGCTGCATCGTGAGCCCGGAGAAGTGTCACCTTGCCGAGGGCACATGTCGCGAGCCCGACTGGGCCGAGAGTCACTGTCAGGTGCCCCACATTGTCTATCTGGCCAATACCTCCAGCGTGAAGGTGGGTATCACGCGGGAAACCCAACTGCCCACGCGTTGGATCGATCAGGGCGCGACGCAAGCAAAGCCCATTGCACGGGTGCAGACGCGTTATTTTTCGGGGCTGCTGGAAGTACTGCTGGCCAAGGAAGTGGGTGACCGCACCGCCTGGCAGACTATGCTGAAGGGCAACGGCGCGGATCAGGATCTGGAGCACATCCGCCAGCAGTTGATGAGCAGTTGCGCGCAGGGGATCGCCGGCCTGCAGTTGCAGCACGGTGAGGCGGCCTTGGAGCTACTGGAGGACGCCGCGGAGACCCGGATCAGCTACCCGGTGCTGAGCTGGCCCGAGAAGGTGAAGGCACATAATTTTGATAAACAGGCGGTCGTTGAAGGCGCGCTGATGGGAATCAAGGGGCAGTATCTGATGCTCGATACGGGCGTGTTAAACATGCGCAAATTTGGTGGCTACGAAGTCGAAATCAAGGTGGCAGCGTGATGGCGTTACGAGAAGGTTTACCTGCGACGATTTACCGCAAAGACTATACCGCGCCCGAGTTTGCGGTGCGCACGGTTGATCTGCTGGTGCAGATCTCTAAAGGGCGCACCGAGGTCACGGCAACCCTAGAGGTGGTGAGGCAGGGTAGCGGGCAGGGCGGTCTCAGGCTGGATGGAGAACAACTGTCACTCCAGTGGATTGAGCTGGATGGTGAGCGTTTGACCGAGGACCAGTATTCAGTTGGCGACACCGATCTGATCGTGGCCTCAGTACCCGATCACTTCTCCCTGCGCACCTGCGTGACCATTTGCCCAGAGGAAAATACCTCTCTGGAGGGCTTTTACCGGTCCCAGAGCGCCTATTGCACCCAGTGCGAGGCGGAGGGGTTCAGGAAGATCACCTACTTCCCCGATCGCCCGGATGTGCTGGCGGTTTACACCGTCACACTCGAGGCGGATCGCGCCGAGTGCCCGGTGCTGCTCAGCAACGGTAATAAAGTCAGCGAGGAGGATCTGGATAACGGCCGGCACCGTGTGGTGTGGCACGACCCCTTCCCCAAACCGTCGTATCTGTTTGCCATGGTTGCCGGCGACCTGAAGCCCGTGAGTAATGTCTTTACCACCTGCTCGGGCAGAGTGGTGGATCTCAACATCTGGGTGGAGGAGAAAGATCTCGGTTACTGCGATTACGCCATGAGCGCACTCAAGGCGGCGATGCTATGGGACGAGCAGGTGTACGGTCTTGAGTACGACCTCGATCTCTACAACATCGTCGCGGTAGATGATTTCAATATGGGTGCCATGGAGAATAAGGGCCTCAATGTGTTCAACACTGCTTGCGTGCTCGCCCATCCCGACATCACCACGGACATGGGTTTTCAGCGCGTCGAGGCGGTCGTGGCCCACGAGTACTTTCACAACTACTCGGGCAATCGGGTCACCTGCCGGGACTGGTTTCAGCTCAGTCTGAAAGAGGGCTTCACGGTCTTTCGTGACAGCGAGTTCTCCTCCGACATGAACTCTCGGGGGGTCAAGCGGGTGGAGGACGCGCTGTTCCTGCGTACCTACCAGTTTGCCGAAGATGCAGGCCCGCTTGCGCATCCCGTGCGCCCGGATGCCTTTGTCGATATCTCGAACTTCTACACCCTCACGGTTTACGAGAAGGGTGCCGAGGTGGTGCGCATGTTACACACGCTGCTCGGGGCTGAGGCGTTCCATGCCGGCACCACGCTGTATTTCGAGCGGTTCGATGGGCAGGCGGTGACCTGCGATGACTTTGTGGACTGTCTGGCGGAGGCGTCGGGGCGCGATCTGACGCAGTTCAGGCGCTGGTACGAGCAAGCTGGCACGCCCGAGGTGATCTTCAGTGAGCATTACGACCCCGACACCCGGTGTTATCAATTGACCCTGCAGCAGCACAATCCAACCGCTTCTGCGCAGCAGGAAAGCGAGCCGCTGGTCATTCCTGTGGCGACCGGTCTGCTGGTCGACGGCCAGCCCCTTCCTCTGGATGACGGGACCACGCGCGTGCTGGAACTGACCGAGCGTGAGCAGACATTCACCTTTGACGATGTGCCCTCAAAACCGGTGCTCTCGTGCCTGCGTGGTTTTTCAGCACCTGTCCGCGCCACGGTAGATCATACCGAGGCGGATTTGTTGACGCTCATGGCCGAGGATGACGATGCCTTTGTCGCCTGGGATGCGGCGCAAACGCTGTTGGCGAGAGCGATTGAAGCTGCGGATGCGGCATTGCCTCAGGGATTGTTGGAAGCCTGTGAGCAGGTGCTGATGGGTTCAATGGACCCGGCCATGAAGGCACTAACGTTGGCTTTGCCGAGTGAGGAGTACCTTGCGGATCGGGCCGCACAGCGGGGGTTGGTCAATGTCAGCCAGATTCATGATCAGCGACAGCAGGTGAAAGCGTCTCTTGGTGACGCGTTGGGGGCGATCTGGGAGCAGGTGCTATCTGATAATCCTGCGCCCCAAGCCTATACGCCCCACGCCGATGACATTGGTTTGCGGGCGCTGCGACATCTGGCGCAGGATTATTTGCTGGCAGCGAATCCTGCTGCATACCTCGATGCCGCGCACAGCCTTTATGAGCGTGCGGACAGTCTGACGGACCGCCTCGCAGCGTTGCGTTGGATCACCCACTATGAGGCGGTTGAGAAGCGAGAGGCAGTGCTGGCGGACTTTTATTCGCGGTGGCAGCACGAAGCGCTCGTGGTAAATCAGTGGTTGACGGTGCAGGCCACCCGGCCCGATGTGGACTGTGTCGACAGCGTGAGAGCGCTTATGACCCAACCGGCATTCGACTGGCGCAACCCGAACAAATTGCGCGCACTGATTGGTGCCTTTGCCGGTGCCAACCCGATCGCCTTTCATCGCGAGGACGGTGCCGGTTATCGGCTGATGGGTGAGGTGATCGAGCTCCTGCAGGCGAGCAATCCCCAGGTTGCGGCCCGCATGCTTGCCCCCATGACGCGCTGGCGCCGTTATGCAGTCGGGCAGGAGGCCATGCGAGGTGAGCTCGAGCGGCTCGCGGCGATAGATCCACTGCCGAAAGATGTATTTGAGGTGGTGACCAAGGCGCTAGGGGAGCCATCCTAGGCATTGATGCGCGCTTTGGGGTCCATGGTCAGAGCCCAAAAAAGTGTTCAGGCAGGGGCCGCTTCAGAGTGTCTCGGTATGGCCTGCCTACGAAGGATAGAGTGACAACGTATTGGCGCCCGTACCGCGCCCCTGAGGGGCGGGCTCCTCGCGCAGCGCATCGATCAATCCGTCCAGCGCTGACGTCAATTCGCCATCGCCATACAACGACCGGTCCACCGCGCGGAGACGCGTGGCGAGACATTCGGTGCTGACCCGAGCGAGTGCTTCCAGCGACGAAAACCCCTGCCCGTGATGGAGATCTGCCCACTGCAGAATCGCCTTTCTGAGGAGCGCAGCGTCCTCCTGTGCGGCGGCCTTTCTGATTTCGACCAGCGCTTGTCGGACTGAGCCGGACTTGGCAGTGGCGCCGCCCGGTGTTGGAGAGTGGCCAGTGGCCTTGCGGCGATTCAACCAGAGCAGCATGCCGAGCGCGAGCGACACTAACCAGCCTGTCGCGCTGACGGCCCACAGCCAGGGCGGGAGTGTAGTGCCCGCGGTAGAGGCGCTTGGCGCGATAGTCCGGTCATTGGTTCGATCGGCACTCTGGATGGCGGTCACGATGACTGTTCTGGCAGGTAACGTGGCGAACTCCAGACGGTCTGTTTCGATATTCCACCAAGGCACGCGAATCTCGGGCAGGGTCCAGGTGCCGTCAGATCGTGCTACCAACGCCTCGCTTTGCACGCGTCGGCCCTGCAGTCCTTCAGCCAATTCACTCTGGTCAATCGATTCCTGATCAGGATAAAACCGCAGTTCGGGGATGTTGATGGCGCCTTGAACGCTACTTAGCGGTGGGAGCTGACTACCCTGCAGCCCTCGGGCGGTCAGGGTGAGGGTGCGCGTTGTGGAGTCGCCCACATTCAGCAACGCCGGGTCGATGGACCAGTTTTCTTCGAGCGTGAGCGCTCGGGCGGGTAGCCATACCTCACCGGGGAAGCTGGTGGGCACGCTCTTTACGTCAATTTCTAGTGGCTCGGATGCCATGCGCAATCTTCTGCCGAGGCGAGCGCCAAGCAGTGAACGCCCCGGCTGCACCTCGCGAGCCGTGAACCCAATGGCCGGAATCCTCAGTGCGCCACTTTTCTGTGGGTATACGGCATACCGCAGTTCCGTGACCAACCAGGTACGGTTACCGACGCGTCGCTGAAAAGACCGTCGCTCGAGGTTTTCGACAACGGCATCGGGTATGTCGAAGTTCGAAATCTCGCCGCCATCCAGATTGATTGCCTGCTGCAGGGTCACGGTAAGTATGACCTCGGACTGTACGTAGACGCTGCTGTCATCCACGCTCGCCTCGAAGAGCACCAGTTCATCTCCCGGCGCCACGACTGGCTCGGGGTTCACGCGGATGGCCAGCGGTGTGGTGCTGCGCCCACCTGCGGTGAGTGATGGAATGGTGAGCGTACCTTCGCGCAGTGGGGCCAGCTCCATCTCCAGCGTGCGAGTGACTTGGTTTTGCCCGTTGACGAAGCGCGCATTAGTGGCACTGGAGCGCGACAGAATCTCCCAGTCTCGATTCAACGGTGTGAGATCAATCTCGGCGGGTTGCTCGCCCGCATCGCCCAGTAGCGTCAGGCGCAGGGTTTCGCCCATGGCGATAGTGCGCCGATCTGCAGTTGCCGAGAGCTCTGCCCAGGACAGATGGGTCCACAGCATCATGGCGACGCAGCACGCCCAGACAAAAGGGTTACCAACGAATCGATTCATCAGGTTCCTCACCCTCTCTGAGTCTCTGCATGGTTTGGTACCGGAATTTGCGGCGCAACAAGCCGCCTGGATCATCCGGTACCCGGCGCAACCACTGCTCTAGTGCCTGTTGCTCTTCCAGCGCCTCGTCAAACTTGGCCATCTGTTCTTGAGTCGCGGCCTCCAGCGCCTCGGAATTCATCTCCTGCGCTTCAGCCATGGTGGGATCCTGCTGACCCTGCTCCTGCTCTTGTCCAGATTCAGACTGGTCACTCTGACCGCTCTCGCTCTCGTCGCTGTTTTCACCGTCGCTTTGTTCTTGCTCTCCCTCATCTGAGGTGTCCGAGCTGTTGTCGCCCTGGGAATCGCTCTTGTTGTCCTCTTGGGACTGATTGCCTTCCTGATTTTCCTGGTCGCTTTCCTGATCCTGCTGTTGCTCTTGCTGATCGAGTAGCGACTGGATGAAGTCGCGATTCGCGATGGCGTCTTCAGCGTCAGGAACAAGGTTCAGACTTTCCTCATAGGCACTGAGCGCACCGCGAAGATCTCCCTGCAGCGCCAGCGAGTTGCCGAGGTTGTAGAGGTTGTCCGCCGTTGTCTCGCCGGCAAAACTCTTCGCCGCTTGATCGTAGCTGCCGGCCTCGTACTCCGCGACGCCCCGCCAGTTGGTGTCGGCAAACGCGCGCGCCGCGTCTGACGCCTCGCCGGCGCTCAGGTGACGTGCGCCTTGCTGGTCAGGGGTGAGCCACAGGTCATCCCAGCCCGCTGCCTCCGGAGGAGGCGCATGGGTCAGCAGCATGAGCGCAACACTCGCCACAACGCCTTTGCGGAAGGCGGGAAGGAGTAACAATGCCACCAACGCCGCGAGCCAGAAACCCTGGTCCTGCCAGGCGTCCGTTTGCCGATCGAGATCCAATTCGCCTTCTGTTGTGAGGGCATCGCGCTGGGTCAACGATTCAATATCCTGCTCATCGAGCCGAACTTTCTCATAGGGCGCGTCCAATTCCTGCGCGATGGTGGCAAGTTGATCGAGATCGAGCGCAGGAATCACTATCTCGCCCGCGTTGTCTTTCAAAAAGCCCCCGTTGGGGAGCGGGATAGGCGCGCCGGTGGTGGTACCGATGCCAAGAATGGCAAGGCTGGCACCGCTGTCTTCGAGCGCTGATTGGACCCGGTTGCTCTCAAACCCTGGCAGCCCATCGGTCATTAAAAGAATATGCCCGCCTTGCGCGCCTGCAGTCAGTAGCAACTCAGCAGCGAGTTCCACTGCGCTGGTGGCATCAGCACCCGCCAGGGGCATGATGGCGGGGGAGAGCGCCGGCATGAGATTGGCTACGGTACGGGTGTCGTCTGTCAGCGGCGTAACGACGTGGGCGTCACCGGCGAACACGACGAGACCGGTCACGCCTTCTTGCCGGGTATCCAGCAGATCCAGTATTTTCTGCCGCGCGCGCTGCACACGGCTTGGCTGGACATCAGCGGCTAACATCGAGGCGCTGAGATCCAGGACGATTACCAGAGCATCCGCCCGTTTGATCACCGGCAGCTCCACGCGCTGCAGACTCGGTCCGGCTGCGCCCAGCGTCACGAGTGCCAGCAGAAGGGTCGGTATCCAGATGCGCGAGCGCTGCGCTTTACCGCGCTGATCCGGCAGTAAGTAAGGCAGTAGCTCGGCGTCGATGACCTTGGTCCAGTCACCCTGATGCACGCGGCGGTACCACAGCGCCAATGCCACCAGCGGGCAGGCGAGCAGAGCCCAGAGCAGGTCCGGGCGAACCAAATGAAATCCGTCAATCATCGTGCTCACCCATAGCGCGGCCTCATGCCCAGACGACTAAGCCAACGGCTACGCAGCAACGCCAACAGGCTCGCCAAGGTCAGGGCGGCCAGCAACGGTATCCAGCTCAGAGCGCGTTTGGGGCGGAAAGTGCTGGCCTCCTGCTCGACCGGTTCGAGTTCATCGAGCAGTGCGTAGACTGCCTCGAGCTCTGCCGGCGAGGTCGCCCGGAAGTAGCGACCGCCTGTTGCCTCCGCTACTGCATTAAGCATGGCTTCATCGACTTCACTGCGGCCGTTGACCGTACGGCCCAAATTGCGGCTGATGCCGATCGTATAAATCTTGACGTCGAGTTGTGCCGCGAGTGCCGCTGCCTCCATGGGATCGACGGTGCTGGCAGTGTCTTGACCGTCGGTTAGCAGAATGAAGATACGCGATGATGCCGGTCTCTCCCGCAGCCGCTTGATCGCCAAACCCAGCGCGTCGCCGATGGCGGTATCTTCGCCCGCGAAGCCCAGCTGCGCCTCGTCGATGAACCGCGTCACGGTGCTCAGGTCGAAAGTGAGGGGCGCCTGTAAATAGGCGCGCGTGCCGAACAAGATCAGGCCGACGCGATCACCCTGGCGCCGTTCGGTAAAATCGGCGGCGATTGCCTTGACCGCGGTGATGCGGGGGACCAGACGATTGCCCACCTGCATGTCTTCAATCTGCATGCTGCCAGAGAGATCTAGGCCCAGCATTAGATCGCGACCGGTATTGGGCAGCTCAATGGGCTCGCCAATCCATTGGGGCCTCGCGGTGGCGACGATCAGCATCATCCACGTGAGCCACAGCAGCCACCAATAGCCGCGCCCCGACCTCATGCTGCGACTGGCACCGGCCAGACCGCGCCATCTTGCCGCAAAGGGTGCGCGCAGCGCCGAAGGTTGCAGAGACTCTCCCTTGCTGAACCGATGGATCAGCCAGGGCAGGGGAGCTACCGCGAAGACCCAGGGCCACAGCCACTCAAGCATGAGTCATCTCGTGCTCACGGATCCATTGTTCAGCGGCATCAAACAGATGGCTGCTGACCGGCGAGGGCTCACGCTGATAGAGTGTGTCGAGTTCAGCAAAGGCATCCGACGCGACCTTGGGGCAGCTCGATGCGAGAAACTGCTGCCACGCTGTCCCATGGAGCCCCGCGACCTGTCCGTGAGGATAGGCCTTCAGGGCCGCAGCCTTGAGAAGCCAATTGAGTTCGTCCTGTCCTGCCTTCCTTGAGCGCAGTTCATCGAGTGTTGCCAGCGCAATCCGTCGGTAGGCCCTCCTCAGACGCCGCTTTCGGAGCCACAGAACCAGCCCTGTCAGTAAAGCCACGCTCAGTGCCACAACGATCCACCACCCGGGCGCCAGCGGCCACCAGCCGATGGCAGCGGGTTCTCGCAGCGGCGCGAGTTGCGACAGCATCATCTCCGGATTCATCGTGGGGGAAATACCGTCAGTAACTGTATTAGCGGATCTTGATGCGTCTGCACTGGCAACAGCGGGATGCGGAGCTCCCGGAGACGTTTGGTCAGTTGCGCGAGACGGTTTTGATGGTCCGCCTCGTACGCCTCCCGGGCGCCGGTCACGCTGGTGTCCAGCTGGGAGTGCGTGACGCCATCGGTCACCGCATAAAAACCTGCTTGAGGGAGGCTTGCCTCCAGCGTATCTCCTACTGCAACGGCCACGATCTGTGTTTTACGCGCCAAGCGCCTCAGGGGCGCCAGATGTTCCTCCTCGAAGAGGTCGTGGAAGTCACTGATCAAGAAGATCCGCGTCCCGGCGCGCGCGATTCGCTCCAGTTGGTCCAGCAGATCGCCGAGGCTTCGTGTGACCGGCCCATCTGCGGCAGGGAGCCCCTCGGCCACCAAATCTTTGATCATATTCAACACCGCATGCTGGCTTCGCTTGGGGCGCGTGTCGTGCAGCAGTTCGTCCCCCAGTACCGCGCCGCCGATACGCTCGCCGGCCTGCAGACCGGACCACAGCGCCAGAGCGCCCACGTGGGCCGCCATCACCGATTTGAAACAGCGGCTGGCACCAAACTTCATGGGGGAGCGCTGATCCACTGCCACCAAAATGGGCTGTTCCCTGTCTTCGTGAAAGAGCTTGGTGTGGGGAGTACCCGAGCGCGCCGTGACGCGCCAGTCGATCGCGCGAACGTCGTCTCCAGCTGCATAGGCGCGTACCTCGTCAAATTCGACGCCTCGGCCTCGTTGGCGCGAGCGGCGCATGCCCGCGAGGTTGGCGAGCGCACGGGTCTGCCCGGTGACATCGATGAACCGGGCCGCGAATCGAGTGGCGATCAGGCCCTCCGCGGTGACAACGGCACCGCGGGGCCCGGACATCGCTTTGCTACTGTCTTTGTCAGGCAACGGGGATGCGCTCGATCAATCGCTCGATAATCTGGTCGCTCGTGACGCCTGCTGCTTCCGCTTCGAAGGACACGATGAGCCGGTGCCGCAGGCAGTCGAGCGCAACGGCTTGCACATCGTCAGGGCTGACGTAATCGCGCCCTGCAATCCACGCGTTGGCGCGGGCACAGCGATCCAGCGCGATGGTCGCTCGCGGGCTGGCCCCGTATTCGAGCCAGCCGGCCAGCTCACTGTCGTAGTGGTCTGGTTCGCGTGTGCCGACGATCAGCTGGATGATGTATTCCTCTACGGCCGGCGCCATATGGATGTCCAGCACCGCTTTACGCGCCGAGAAAATATCAGCTTGCGAGACGGTGCCCTCGGGTCGGCTGTGGGTGCCACCGGCTTCACTGCGCGCCAAACGCAAAATGGCCTGCTCCGCCCCCGCATCCGGGTAGGACACGCGGACATGCATGAGAAATCGATCCAGCTGTGCTTCGGGAAGTGGGTAAGTGCCCTCCTGCTCGATCGGGTTCTGGGTCGCCATCACCAGAAACAGCGCCGGTAGCTCATAGGTTTGACTGCCAATGCTTACCTGACGTTCAGCCATGGCTTCCAGCAGAGCAGATTGCACTTTGGCAGGGGCGCGATTGATTTCGTCGGCCAGCACCAGATTGTTGAAGATAGGGCCATGTTGAAACTCAAACGCGCCTGTTTGCGGGCGAAAGATGTCGGTACCCGTGATGTCGCCGGGCAACAGATCAGGCGTGAACTGGATGCGGTGAAAACTGCCTTCAATTCCCTCGGCCATCTCTTTAATCGCCCGGGTTTTGGCCAGGCCGGGTGCGCCCTCGACCAATAGATGCCCGTTGGCCAGCAGTGCCAGCATCAGCTTATGAATCAGATCTTGCTGGCCAACAATTTGTTGTCCCAGCCAGTTTTCGAGGTTCGCGAGGAGTTGGTAATTCACGGATCAGACCTTCGTTACTGCGGTGTCAGAAAAAGCGTCGTTTCTGACCACTACAAGGCCTGATCGTTCAAAAAACCCCTATTGGTTACAGGGTGCTCAGGCGAGTGGTCAGAAACCTGACAATTTATAGCATGTCAGAGCGTCTGTGAGGCCCTCTCGCCAGTCGTTTCGCCCTTCGCGCCAGCCTTCCAGCCACTTGCTGCGCGCTAAGCCGGTTAAAAAGGGGCAGTTTTCCTTGGAGCGGCCGGCAAGGCCGAGTTGGTAGCCTTTATCAAAGGCGCGTCGGATGCGATTTCGCTTGAGTCTTTTCATCGGTTCTCCTTCTTCCTAGCGGTATCTGCCAGGTGATGGGCTGCGGACCTTGCCTGCACCGTTGATACCTCTGTCCATGCCGTCGGCACGGGTTTTCACCTCACACAGGTGAGGCCTCCGGGGAAAATGAAGTAGCGCGTTGCTCGACACAGACAAATACTGACAGCGCCCTGAGACGAGGCTATCTGCTCGACTCCTGATATGCGCTGTCCGCGTCTGGCAGGAGCCGATGGCTGCGTTGATTGCCGGGAAGTGGCTCTAACTTGGACAATATCGCGACAAGGGTCCTGTGTCGAAAAACCTTTTTTTATTAGCATTGATTGCCTTCAGTCGCTGAGGGCATAAGGCAATGTCTACAAGGGCAAGAGAGATGTGATTTTCCCTCATGCCAGTGATCCGAGCCCATCATGGGGGCGTAAACCTTGCGACCGGGTGATCGACTCTCCGGTTAAGCCATCTTCCCCCAGGTGGCGAATTCTTGCCCCGGCCTCTGGCCGGGGTTTTTTTTGGAGGCGCGTTATGCGGAATCGCACCGTCATGCTGGGACTGGGTTACGCCGGCTTGCTGCCTTTTTATGGCTTTTTGGCGGGCGCTTGGTTGCTCTCGGATTGGCCGGGAGCCGTGTCCGTTCAGGGGTTCGTCATCTACTCGCTCGGTATCCTCTGTTTTTTGGGGGGCACGCTTTGGGGCCGGGTCCAAACCGTTGAGGAGCCGCTGATTGCGCGATTGCTCATCAGTAACGGCGTAGTCTTGTTTGCCGTCGCAGCGGTTTTAACGGCCAAGGCGTGGTTGGCAGCGGTGGCCTTGATGGGGGGGTATGTGGCGCTACTTTGGTACGAACGTGGCGCGGAGAACCTTCCCATATGGTACGCGGCTATGCGCCGACACTTAACGCTGGGTGTGGTGCTGGCCCACGGCTTATTCTTCGCACACCAGTCACTTCAATCCCAGATTTAGGGTGAAATTGAAGCAGGCAGATCCGCATCTTTAAGCCAAGCGGCGTCGACTGGGATGGGTCGTGCGCCCACTCTGTCCAGTAGTCCGGTGATTTTCCGGCCTCCGCCATTAAAAAAAGCCTCGCAGTCTGCCAGCGTGTCGACGTGTAGCCGTAGGCAGGGAGAATGCCGGACCTCCGTGTCGGTCAAAAAAATGGCCGTGTCATCTTCCTGCCACTCGCTTTCGAGCGTGGTGATGACCTGCTCCGGCGCGCCGATCAAATCAACGGGCAGTATCATCAGTGTGGGATAGATAGCCGCAGACATCAGAGCAGTGATGCCTGCACAGGGTCCTTGATTGGTAACTGATTCGCAGAGTACCCGGTCAGCGAAATGCTGGTAGAAATAGGGGTGGCTCCGGCAGCAGATCAGGATTTCTCCAGCGTGTTGCGGGCGCGGCGATGTGATCCCGGCGACCAGCGGACGTCCTTGATAAGCGATCAGGCCCTTGTCACGGCCGCCCCATCGAGCACCCTGACCGCCGGCCAAAATACCCAAGCTGTATGCCCGCGCTGCATTCAAACTTCAGTCCCTCTATGGGATCATCGACGCTTAGTCTGACTATAGCTCATGCCGCCTATGTCGCGTGTTCTGGCACTCGATACCGCCACTCATTCCTGTACGCTCGCCCTGTATGACGAGGGCGAGCTATACGGGCGCCATGAAATTGTGGCGCGTGCCCACAACCGTCATATTCTGGGCATGTTGTCAGCGATTTTGGACGGAAGGGCGCTGGC
>CAXEVD010000011.1:0-13088 GCA_963999395.1 uncultured Halieaceae bacterium | reverse complement strand
CTTCGAGGGCTTTTGCGAGACCCTCGTCGCACTGGAACAGCACTCGGCTGATGCCCGTAGCGCCGTCGACTTATTGCGGAGTGCACGCGCTGCGGCGCAACAAGTGAGAGCGGCAGACTTTGTCGATCAAGGACTGACGGGGCCCGAGCTAGGCGCGGCGATTCAGGCAGCGCAAATCGAAGCCATAGCAGCGATGCTGACATCGTAAAAACCTCGATGACGGAAGGTTCTACCCCCAGCGCCCACTTGCGACATTGCCGCCCGGCAGACCAGAAGCTTTTCAGACAATGCTCAATGTACCCACGTTATGGGTCTGACCCGACATGCTGACGGATGAGCACCCAGCTGCTGAGTTGCTGATCCACGGCAAACCCCTCAGATCAAATAAACTGACATCCTTTGAACTCAAGGCGATTCATCATGCCGCGAGTCGGCGGAGAGCAGACCAATTCATGAATGATGCGGCAGACCCGTCTAAGCGATGGCAGAGGTAGGCGCTGAGGAAGAGATGCTAGGAGCCTCACAGGCTCGGAGCCAGGTTGATTAACCTATTGTTGCTTTAGGGTCGTTCGATCACCACACCGACCCCATCGGCCTCAGATACTGCGCCGGGTTTGGTAATCGTCATCCGCAGGCCGCTGACAGAAAACTCCGCCAACACGATGGCTGCCAAGTGCTCCGCCAACGCCTCGAGTAGTTGAAAACGCGATTCGTCGCACAAATTAATCACGCGCCGCGAAATCGCGGCATAATCCAGCGCGTACTCCAGGGCATCGGTTTCCGCCGCCCGCGTGAAATCGGCCTTGAGCTCAAGATCGATCACCAGTGTCTGGCGAATATCGCGCTCCCAGTCATAACAGCCGATCACGGAGGCTGCCTTTAGGCCTTTGATGAAAACGGTATCCATCGCTACGCCGCCTGCGGGGCAGTGAGTTCGGTCATGGGCCAGCGGGGCCGCACCTCAGCATCGGGCCCGTCACACTCACCCGCCGCCAATCGGAGCGCACCCGCGTAGGCAATCATTGCGCCATTGTCGGTGCAGAGCTTTGGCGCGGGATAAAACACCTCGCAGCGCTCCTTACCCAGCTTCTCCTCGAGCGCGGCGCGCAACCGCACGTTGGCACTCACCCCTCCGGCCATCACCAGGCGCGTGAGGTTTTCGTGTTTGAGTGCCCGACGGCATTTAATGACCAGCGTATCCACCACTGCCGCCTCAAAAGCGCGTGCGATGTCAGCTTTGTCCTGCTCACTCACCTCGCCGTCGACCTCATGGGCGCGCACCGTGGTCAGCGTGTGCGTCTTGAGTCCAGAGAAGCTAAAGTCCAGCCCTCCCTGCTTGACCATCGGCCGCGGGAACTCAAACCGATCGGGGTCGCCCTGCTCCGCAAGCCTCGCCACATGAGGCCCACCCGGGTAGGGAAGCCCCAGCATTTTAGCGGTCTTGTCGAAGGCCTCGCCCGCAGCATCATCAAGAGACTCACCCAGCAAAGCATACTGGCCAAGGGCATCTACCCTTACCAATTGGGTATGACCACCCGACACCAACAGCGCCACGAAGGGATATTCGGGGACCGCGCCCGCCTCGTGCTGCGCCAGCATGGGTGCCAGCAGATGTCCCTCCATGTGATGCACCCCCAAGCTGGGCACACCGAGGCCGGCTGCAATAGCCCGTCCCAGCGTGGCACCCACCATCAGCGCGCCAACTAGGCCTGGACCCGCGGTATACGCCACGCCTTCGATATCAACCCGAGCAATGCCGCCGTCGATCAGCACCTGATCAATCAACGGCAGGGTCTTGCGCACGTGGTCGCGGCTGGCTAGTTCGGGCACCACACCGCCATACTCGGCGTGAATGTCGATCTGGGAATAGAGTGCGTCCGCCAGCAAGCCCCGCTCGGTGTCATATAACGCCACCCCGGTCTCGTCACAGCTGGTTTCAATTCCCAGTACTCTCATTGCCCCATCATTCCCTGAGCATTACCCAGCCGTTACACACTCACATTAGCGCTGCTGTGCAGGTCTCTGTCAGCCTCACCTCTAGCTTACGTGGGCATTCTGACGCGCGTGTAGCCTGTTTGACGCGTCGGCGATCAAAATACCCGCTTACCAAGCTTAGGTTTGGCGGTCAGGCGCCCATTTGGCACCAAAAAAGGGACAAAAACTAACATGTCTCAACGCTTTGCAAAATAAAGGCTTCGCGCCTATACTGCGCGCCCTCAAAACGGGTCCCCGCCATTTTGCGCGGTTCTTTTGCTATAGGACAGATGAATGCCTTCTATTAAGGTTAAAGAAAACGAGCCCTTTGACGTCGCCTTGCGTCGCTTCAAGCGCTCCTGCGAGAAAGCCGGCCTCATCGCCGAGGTTCGCAAGCGCGAGCATTACGAGAAGCCGACCACGATTCGCAAGCGCGCCGCAGCCGCCGCGGTCAAGCGCCACGCCAAAATGGTGTCACGCGAGAACCGCAAGCGTCAGCGTCTCTATTAATCTTGCGGGCGCCTCACCACACCGCCCGCCCCTTCGCTCCCTATGAGTGAGACCCTTTCCCTCGTCGAACAGGTCAAGGCAGCCATGAAAGCTGCAATGAAGGCTCGCGAAAAAGAAACCCTTTCTACCATCCGCTTAATTCAGGCAGAGTTCAAACGTGTCGAAGTGGACGAGCGCATCGAGATCGACGACGTCCGCGCGCTGGCGATTATGGATAAAATGGTCAAGCAGCGCCGCGACTCTTCCGCGCAATATCGTGACGCGGATCGCCCAGAGCTGGCTGATGTGGAAGATGCCGAGATTGCGATCATCCAAGCCTTCCTGCCTGCTCAGCTCTCTACTGAAGAAATCGACGCCCTCATTGACGAGGCGCTCGCGAGTATCGATGCGGAAGGCATGGCCGCCATGGGCCCCTTGATGGGCAAGCTCAAGCCCCAGCTTCAGGGCCGCGCAGACATGGGCGAAGTCTCCCAACGCGTCAAAGCCAAACTCGGCGCCCGATAGGCTGCTCGCCAGGCCAACGTGGGACGCACGAATCTTAGAGCGCTTGCCCTCCCCCAGTGAGCGGGTCACACTGACCCGTCCAAGCACTGCACCAACCGATTAACCGAACGAGCTGCCAACGGCACTGCTCGTGAACGAGCGACTCCAACGACCAGACCGTGGCAAGACTCCCGCAAGCTTTTCTCGATGATCTACTGGATCGCCTCGATATCGTTGAGGTTATCGATCGCCGCGTAAAACTTAAGAAGGCTGGCAAAAACTACAGCGCCTGCTGCCCGTTCCACGACGAGAAAACCCCCTCTTTCTCGGTGAATCCGGAGCGCCAGTTCTACTACTGCTTTGGCTGTGGCGCCGGGGGCAATGCCATCGGGTTCGTGATGGACTACGAGCGGCTAGATTTTCGGGAGGCCGTGGAAGGTCTGGCACAAACCGTTGGCCTAGAAGTGCCCAAAGACGATCCCCGCGGCGGCCGTGAGCCGCCGAAGGATCAAAACAAGCCGCTCTATGAGGCGCTAGAGCGCGCTAGCAAGTTCTATGAGCATGCGCTACGGCAACACGGCGAACGCCACAAGGTCGTGAACTACCTCAAAGGCCGGGGTCTGACTGGCGAGATCGCCCGGGATTTTCGCATCGGCTTTGCGCCGGCGGGCTGGGACAACCTGATGCAGGCCAACGGGAAAGATGAAGCTTCGCAGGATCTGCTCATGCGTTCGGGCATGCTGGTGAAAAACGACAAGGGCCGCACCTATGATCGTTTTCGCGAGCGAGTCATGTTCCCCATACAAGACCAGCGCGGCCGGGTGATCGCCTTTGGCGGCCGGGTGCTGGGTGACGATAAGCCCAAGTACCTGAACTCCCCCGAAACCCCGGTCTTTCAGAAATCCCGAGAACTCTATGGGCTCTGGCAGGCGCGCAAACATCCGCGTCGGATCGAGCGCATTGTGGTGGTGGAGGGGTATATGGATGTGATCGCGCTGGCTCAGCACGGCATCCCCTACGCCGTCGCCACGCTGGGCACCTCTACCAGCGAGACCCACCTCGAGCGGCTGTTTCGGATCGTGCCTGAGGTGGTGTTTTGTTTTGACGGGGACGATGCCGGTCGCAAAGCGGCGCTTAGGGGCCTCGAGGCCACCCTGCCCGCAATGCAGGATGGGCGCCAGACCAAGTTTTTGTTTTTACCCGAGGGCGAGGACCCCGACACACTGGTGCGTGCCAAGGGCAAAGCCTATCTCGAAAACCTCCTTGATCACGCCGATCCACTGGAGACGTTTTTGTTTGAACACCTGGCGGAGGGGCTTGATCTCGAGAGCATGGACGGCCGGGCGCGTTTTTCAAAACTCGCGGTGCCGCACCTGCACCGATTGCCTGAGGGCGTTTTCAAAACGCTGATGTATCAGGCGCTGGCGGAAAAAACCGGCATCGACGTCGACAGCCTCAAGAGATTACAGCCGCCTCCAGCACCCCGCCCGGAACCCGGTGAGGCACCTGCACCAATTCTCGATGGGCCGCCGCCAACCGACCCGGAGGAGCCGCCCCCAGAAGACGTCATGCCCATTGAAGAGCCCATGGTGGAGAGTCTCTCACCGAGCTCTCTGAATCCCATTCACCGACTGCTCGGGCTGCTTGTACTGAAGCCCGCACTGGTAGGGCATGTCCCCGATGCATTGCTGGTCACAGAAGGAAGCCGCGATGCGGTGCTGCTATCCGAGGTGGTGGCCCATATCCGCAAATACCCCGAGGTCACTACGGCCGCACTGCTGGGATTCTGGTTTGGCACGCCCGAAGGGGATTTCCTCAATGCCCTAGCGGGCCGGGAAACCGTGGAAGAAGACGCAGGCCTAGAGGCCCTGTGCACCGCCTTGGTGGAAAAACTCAGCCGCCACCCCGCGCTGGATGCCGCGCGGCAACAGTTCGAGGCACTCAAGCAAAAACCCTACGGCGAACTGACTGGCGAAGAAAAACAACAGCTACTTGCCCTCACGCAGGAAATCCGGGCGCTGACTGGCCGAGCCTAGCCAATTCGAGCCCCTCATCAGCACGCAATAGCCATAGCGCCTGCCATCATTGTCGAGTCCGCGCCAAAGTAACGGCGCCCTAAGAGGCCTGAATTCGCTGCCACTGGCATTTACAGACAAAGCGCTTGAACCCAAACCAAGTGGCGCCGCCACCAGCAGCATCCTTACCAAACCAGGACTTGAACCCAACTGAGATGGCGCAGCCGCCTCGCTGCTACCTCACAATGACAGCTGGGCTAAACGCAGGATAACCAGCGGTTTTCACTAATAAAACCCCCCCAAATCACGACTGGTTGAAGATTGCATTTTCCCGCCAATCCCATTGGTGCTAGGAAGGCTAAGCCGTTATACTCGCCGGCCGTTTTTATGCCACACCGTCGCAGGCTTCGTATGACAGACCCATTGCATCAGCAATCCCGACTTAAAGCCCTGATTGCAAAGGGGAAAGAACAAGGGTATCTGACCTACGCTGAAGTCAACGATCACCTGCCTCAGGACATCTCTGATCCCGATCAGGTCGAGGACATCATCCAGATGATCAACGACATGGGCATCCAGGTGTTCGAGCAGGCACCTGATGCCGATGAACTGTTAATGGCTGAAGGCGATCGCTCAGCGGATGAGATTGCCGCTGCAGAAGCCGCCGCGGCGCTGGCCGCAGTAGAACAGGAAGCTGGCCGAACCACTGACCCGGTGCGCATGTACATGCGCGAGATGGGCACTGTGGAGCTGCTAACCCGAGAAGGCGAGATCATCATCGCCAAGCGTATCGAGGAAGGCATCCGAGAGCTGATGGCCGCGCTCGCACACTATCCGAGCGTCGTCCGCCAACTCTGCAACGAATACGACCTGGTCGCTAAAGAAGAGCGCAAATTGACCGACGTGATGATCGGTTACTTGGACCCCGCTGAGCATGTGCCCTCTGCCTCGGAAATGGCTGCGGCCGCCGAAGCAAAGGGCGAATCGGACGACGATGACGAAGATGAGGCTGCTGTGGGCCCGGACCCCGTCGAGGCTAAAAAGCGCTTCTCAGCGCTGAAGCGCCAGTGCACCAAAACGGAGAAGGCGATTGCGGCCAAGGGCCGTGACCACAAGGACGCGATCACCGAGATGAACAAGCTCGGTGAGTTGTTCAAGTTCTTCAAGTTGACGCCGCGGGTATTCGATCCGCTGATTGATGAGCCGCGCATTGCGCTGGCCGCGGTGCGTGAGCCCGAGCGCGAAATCATGCGCATTGTAGTGCGCGACTGCCGTATGGATCGCAAGGAGTTCATCAAGAGCTTTCAGGGTTCAGAGAGTGACAGCCGCTGGGTGGGCCGCGTGGCACGCAAGAAAGACGTGGGCGCCAAAATCAACCAGCACAAAGACGAGCTGCAGCGGCTTCAGCGCCAGATTGCCAACGTTGAGGAAGCGACTGGCCTCACAATCGCAGAGATCAAAGAGATCAACCGCCGCATGAGCATGGGCGAGGCCCGTGCCCGTCGCGCCAAAAAAGAAATGGTGGAAGCGAACCTGCGCCTGGTGATCTCCATTGCCAAGAAGTACACCAACCGTGGCCTGCAGTTCCTCGACCTGATTCAAGAAGGCAACATTGGTCTCATGAAAGCGGTCGACAAGTTCGAGTACCGCCGCGGCTACAAGTTCTCGACCTATGCGACCTGGTGGATCCGTCAGGCCATTACGCGCTCTATTGCGGACCAGGCACGCACCATCCGTATTCCGGTGCACATGATCGAGACGATCAACAAACTCAACCGCATCTCGCGTCAAATGTTGCAGGAGATGGGCCGTGAGCCCACGCCTGAAGAACTGGGCGAGCGCATGGAAATGCCAGAGGACAAGGTCCGCAAAGTCCTGAAAATCGCCAAAGAGCCGATCTCGATGGAGACCCCCATTGGTGACGACGAAGACTCGCACCTGGGTGACTTCATTGAAGACCTCACCATTGCCTCACCGGTGGAGTCTGCGACCGAGGAAGGTCTGACCGAAGCGACCCGCGAAGTTCTGGGTGGCCTGACCGCGCGCGAGGCCAAGGTGCTGCGCATGCGTTTTGGTATCGATATGAACACCGACCACACCCTCGAGGAAGTCGGCAAGCAGTTCGATGTCACCCGCGAGCGAATTCGTCAGATCGAAGCCAAGGCACTGCGCAAACTGCGTCACCCGACTCGTTCCGACTATCTACGCAGTTTCCTCGACGAGTAAACGGCCGCATGCGCCACCTCGCCACACTGTGCGCCCTGCTGGGGCTCTTGATCAGTTGCGGCGGTGATGCAACCGATTCCTCAGCTACCTCGGGGGCCATGACGGTGTCGCTCTCTGGCTCGCCCAGCGCAAAAATCTGGCGCGGGCAGTGCAGCGTTTGCCACGGCGCAGCCGGTGAAGGCAACCGGGCACTTGGCGCGCCCGCAATGACGCAACTCTCCACTGATTACCTCGCCAGGCAGCTCCGCCACTTTGTGGGCGGCGTACGTGGCGCACACCCCGACGACGACGCCGGGAAACGCATGGCGCTGCGCGTGGCGAACTTGAATGAAGCCGACATTCCCGGTCTTGCCGTGTTGATCACAACCGAATTACCCCCCGCCCAACCCGCCACCACAATCACCGGCAACGCGGCCCGCGGCGAGGACTACTACGTCAATATCTGCAGCGCCTGCCACAGCGGTAACGGGCAAGGCAACGACGCACTCGGAGCGCCTGCACTCGCGGGCCTCGATGACTGGTACCTAAAGTCTTCCTACCAAAGCTACCTGGATGGAATTCGCGGCACCCACCCCGATGACTTTTATGGGGCTCAGATGGCGCGGCTTGCGCCCGCGCTGGCCAAGGGAGACGATATCAACGATGTCATCGCTTTTATCGCTACATTGCCGCCCCGCCGAGCGCCCTAGTTTCCCTATAGTGGAGCGCATGATGCGCGTCCCAATCAATCAAACAAAAGCCGCGGTGCATCGCCTGCTCGCACTATTGTTGGTGGCCAGCCTAATCGGCCCATCCATAGTAAAAGGGGAATCGCCAGCCGCTCCCGAGTTCCTGCTGACAGACACCTGCCCCGCCTCTTTCGAGTTGCATGACGGCGGCTGTGTTTTGCGCAGTCGGTATAAAGCGTACCGGTCGCTTCGCGATGCAGGCGTCGGCGGCCTCAAAACCGGCCTGCCGCCTCTGCGTGAAGGGTTCACGCCTCAACAGATCGACCTCGGACGCTATCTATTTTTCGACCCCGTATTGTCAGCAGACGGCTCAGTGTCCTGCGCCAGCTGTCATGATCCCGCACAGGGGTTTGCCGATGGTCGTGCCCAAGCAGTTGGCATCGACGGGCACACCCTCCCCCGCTCCGCACCGAGCTTATGGAACATCGGTTTTTTTTCGACGCTGCTATGGGATGGCTCAAAAAATAGCCTCGAGGAACAAATGCAGGGCCCGCTCTACTCTCCCTTAGAGATGGGCAACAACCCCGCGCAACTCCTTGAAAAACTCAACGGCAACCACACCTACCGCGCGCTGTTTGAACAGGCATTTGGCACGGACACCATCGCGCTGGATCAGGTCTATACCGCCGTTACGGCCTTTGAGGGCTCTTTGATATCACTGAACAGCCGCTACGACCTGTATGCCCATGGTTATCACGCGGCGCTGAATGAAGAGGAGATCGCGGGGCTCAACGTGTTTCGCTCGTTTGTTGCCCGATGCGCCGAGTGCCATACACCGCCGTTATTCTCCAACCAGCAGCTGGCGGTGCTGGGTGTGGCCGACGCACCAGGCGAGATCATGGACCCCGGGGCCGAGGCCATCACTGGAAATGCCAGCCAGCGCGGTGCGTTCCGCGTGCCCAGCCTGCGCAATATCACTCGTACCGCCCCGTACATGCACCGTGGCCAGAAACCAACGCTAGAAGACGCTGCGCGTTTTTACACCGGCGGCAGGGGCCACGAAGTGCCCGAGGGCGAGTCACTGATGATTCACTGGCACATTTGGGAGCCGCAGCTGACCGATCGCGAGATACAGCTCCTGGCCACCTTTATGGGGGCGCTCACAGATGAGGCCTTTATGCCCGAGATTCCGACCGCGGTGCCCTCGGGATTGCCCGTCACACCAGCTCGCCAATTCACCTCGGGCAATGACGTTGGCTTTGGTGCACAATAAAAGGATAGGAGTCAGCCCACACAATAAACAGCCGATAGCTGACACAGGCAGTTAGCGGGATCGGTCGCTGAAGGAAGGTATGGGACAAAAACGCCAAAAAACGGCGAGCCCTTACAAACGACCCATTGGGGGGCAAGCAATGATCAATTTAACGACCAACTCACTTTATCGTGCCGGTGCCTTCGCGCTGACACTGTGGTTAGCGGCTTGTGGAGCGCAGGCGGCCATCATTGAGGTGCGTGAAGGCGAGCGCATTCAGGATGCGGTTAATCAAGCCGCGCCAGGCGACGAGATTCTCGTCTATCCCGGGCTCTATAGCGAGACAGTCTACGTCGACAAAGACGACATCACCCTGCGCGGGGTCGTTGAAGGCGGCAACTGGCCCCACCTCGATGGCAACAAGCAGCTTAACGACGCCATTTTGTATTCGGGAAACGGCTTCTCGGTGGAATGGTTCAAAATCACCCACTACAAAGGCAACGCCATAATGGGTCAGGCGGGGAATAATTTTTCCATCCGCAATAACTGGGTCATCGACTCGGGCGTGTATGGCATTTTTCCGGAGTTCGGTGAAAACGGGCTGATTGAAAACAACATCCTCTCGGGCATCGAGGATGCCGCGATTTATGTCGGCATGAGCGACTACATCGATGTCCGCAACAATCAGGTGTTCGATAGCGTCGCTGGCATCGAGATCGAGAACAGCCGCCACGTGTTGGTAGAAGGCAATCTCGCTAAAAACAACACCGGCGGCATTCTGGTGTTCATCACTCCAGGCCTCCCGATCAAGAGCTCCTACGACGCGGTCATTCGGCGCAACTTTGTGCTCGACAACAACACCCCGAACTTTGGCATCCCGGGCTCATTGGTTTCGCAGATTCCAGCGGGCAGCGGCATTATCGTGATGTCTGGCGACGAGGTGATCATTGAGGACAACGTGATCACCGGCAATAACAACGCCGGGATTATCATCACCAGCCAGGACTTCGTAACCGAGATCGCGACCGACACTGGCTCGGACCCAAACCCGGACGCGGTGCAGATCCGCGATAACGTGATGTTTAACAATGGCGCTTCACCCGAGGGTGAGATGAAGCTCCTGATGCTCACCAAGTTCTCAACTACCGGACCCGATATTTTGGCGTATCAGGGAGCGACCGCTGCCGAGCGGGGCAGCTGCATCTCCCGTCGCAACGCCTACCGCACCCATGGCGTGGACGATTGGGCGGACTGCGACAGCCCAACGATTCGCGCCAACGATGCAATTGCCGGCCGCGAACCCAATGACTCTACCCGCGCTTTGGCGACTAAGATGTTGCCCGAGCCCGCGGCGCCTAGAGTGATCAATGACGACGCCCCTGGCGCGGAGATTGTGTATCAAGGCATCTGTGCGGGCTGTCATGCCTACAACGTGCGGCTGATTGGCCCACCCACGCTTGCGATTCAGGCACAGTATGGAGAAGACGCGGGTAGCATCGCGGCTTACATTGCCAACCCCGAGAAAAAGCGGCCCGACTTCCCCACCATGCCCCCTCAGGATCACCTATCTGAACCGATGCGGCAGCTGGTGGCGGAGTACATGCTGGCATTAACGAACTGAATCAGTAGCGGGGACACCTTCTGATGCCCACCATCCAGCACTTTGCCGACGTGAACGGAAAGCGCATCGCCTACCTTGAGGCAGGCAGGGGCGACCCTATCGTGTTGCTACACGGCAATCCGACGTCGTCCTACCTTTGGCGCAATATTATTCCCACGCTCGAAGGATGTGGGCGAGTCATTGCCCCCGATCTGATCGGTCAGGGAGACTCCGAAAAATTACCCGCCGGTAATGGCGCCGACCGCTACAGCTTTGAGGTCGCTTTTGAGTATTTGGACGAGCTGCTTCGTGAAATTGGCGCCAACAACAACGTCACGCTGGTCATTCACGATTGGGGTAGCGGCCTTGGCTTTCATTGGGCCCGCCTGAACCCAGAATCAGTCAAAGGCATTGCCTATATGGAGGCGATTGTCATGCCCATGAGCTGGGATGACTGGCCAGAAAGTGCTCGAGGTATTTTTCAGGGCTTCCGCTCGCCAAAGGGTGAGGACTTAGTGCTGGAGCGCAACATGTTTGTCGAGGCGGTGTTGCCCAGCTCCATCATCCGGGAGCTTGCTGACGACGAAATGAACGCCTACCGCGCACCCTTTGATACCCCCGACAACCGACAACCAACCCTGAACTGGCCGCGGCAAATCCCGATCGAAGGAGAGCCCGCGCACATGGTTGAACTGGTCGAAGCCTATGGCGCGTTTATGGCAAGCTCTGATATCCCAAAACTGTTCATCAATGCCGACCCGGGCTCGATTCTGGTAGGCAAGCAACGCGAGTTCTGCCGCAGCTGGCCGAACCAGCTTGAGGTCACCGTGAAAGGCCTGCACTTTTTGCAGGAAGACTCCCCGCAAGAGATTGGGCAGGCGATCGCGACCTGGCACGCCGCCCTATAAGCCGCACTAATAAGGAGACCCACTATGTCTGACGTTCCGGTTTATGTCGTCGCCAACTTCACGGTGCACGATGCCGATACCTACCGAGAGTACGAGAAAGGCTTTTTCCCCATACTCAAGCGCCACGAAGGGTCCTTCTTTACCTACGATGACAACACCGTGACCTTTGAGGGGAGTGATCCGCGCGAGGGCCGTATGGTGATGTTCACTTTCCCGTCTGAGGCGCACGCCGTAGCCTGGTACAACGACCCTGACTACCAGGCGCTGAGTGAGCACCGCCGTGCAGGCACCGAGCTCAAGTTTTTGACCATGGTGCACGGACTGCCACCGCGGGACTGATCGGCATTAGCGTCTGACATGACACAATCGCATCAAAGAGCAACGCACGATGTCTGACGATGAGCTCTACCCCACTCCAGATGACTACGACAACTACACCATGAAAGAATCACCGACCTACACCCCGCCAAAAGTCTGGCAGTGGAATCAGGACGAAGAGAACCGCTTCTCCAAGATCAACCGGCCGATAGCAGGCGCCACGCACGATAAAGACCTGCCGGTTGGTGAGCATCCGCTACAGCTCTACTCTCTCGCCACACCCAATGGCGTGAAGGTGACGGTAATGCTGGAAGAATTACTGGCACTCGGCATCAGCGAGGCCGAATACGACGCGTGGCTGGTGAACATCATGGAGGGCGACCAGTTCTCCAGTGGTTTTGTGGGCGCCAACCCCAACTCCAAGATCCCGGCGCTGGTTGACCACAGTACGCCCACACCCACCAGGGTGTTCGAATCGGCGGCCATCGTGATGTATCTGGCTGAAAAGCATGGACAGTTTTTACCCACTGATCTCAGCGCGCGTGCTGAATGCCTGTCTTGGGTGTTCTGGCAAATGGGCAGTGCGCCCTTCCTCGGAGGCGGCTTCGGGCATTTTTATGCCTATGCACCTGAAAGGCTGGAATACCCCATTAATCGCTTCACCATGGAGGTCAAGCGCCAGCTGGACGTGTTAGACCGCAATCTGGCCGAGCGTGAATTTATGTCTGGTGATGAGTACACCATCGCCGACATCACGATCCACCCTTGGTACGGCGCACTCGCTATGGGCATGCTATACGAATCGGGTGAGTTCCTCGACGTCGACTCCTACAAGAACGTGCAGCGTTGGACCAAAGCGGTACAGGGAAGACCGGCCGTTAAACGCGGTCAGCGTGTAAATCGTGTCTGGGGAGATGAAGCCAAGCGGCTGCCCGAGCGTCACAGCGCGAGCGATTTGGACGACTAAACAGCCGCGCTCTTGGGCTTGGTTCTGTTAGACTACGCGGCCTCTCCGGGCCCATAGCTCAGTTGGTTAGAGCAGTCGACTCATAATCGATTGGTCCCAGGTTCAAGTCCTGGTGTGCCCACCATCTACCGCATATGTTTAAGTTGTTGTCCATGGGCAGGATTTGC
>CAXEVD010000010.1:0-13307 GCA_963999395.1 uncultured Halieaceae bacterium | reverse complement strand
CGGAGGGCAGAGTAGGTTCGATAATTTCTTTGCGCACCGCTTCGCGCAGGTCTTCCTGTGCGATATCGGGATCGTGCTGCGTGGAGAGCACGACCGCCTCGACGCGCTCGGGCTTGCCATCGGCGCCGTAGCGCATGGTGAGCTGACTCTTAGCGTCGGGCCGCAGCCAGGGCAGCGCGCCCGATTTGCGTAACTCGGCCTGCCGTTCCACCAACCTGTGCGAGTAGTGAATCGGCGCCGGCATCAGCACGTCAGTCTCATCCGAGGCAAAACCGAACATCAGGCCCTGATCCCCAGCGCCCTGGTTAGCTTCATCCGCCTCATGGGTGCCTAGCGCGATGTCAGCCGACTGCTGACCAATGGCATTGATCACGGCGCAGGTATTGCCATCGAAGCACACGTCGGAAGAGTCAAAGCCAATATCGAGCACGGTTTGGCGAATAACCTCCTCGAGCTCGCCGGGGGTCACGTTACCCGCTGTTGTGACTTCTCCTGCCACCACCACCATGCCGGTTTTGACAAGCGTCTCAACGGCGACCCGCGCATCAGGGTCTTCGGTCAGGTAGGTATCCAGAATGGCATCGGAAATCTGATCCGCCATTTTGTCGGGGTGCCCTTCGGACACGGATTCCGATGTGAAAAGTGAATAGTCGCTCATGGCAAAACTTCCTGAAATTGTTCAGCAGCGCTTGAAATGCTGCACTTGAATTTGAAAACCGTTACGTTGTGCAAAGAAGAGCTCGGCACAGTGTTCTAAACCAGCAGCGGTTGCCGAGGCACGCAAATCTTCCGGAGAGAAGCCGAGCCATAGATCGCCGCAATGCTCTCGCGCCCAGGCTTGATCGTGGGGGCAGAGATCGCTGATGATGAGCTCCCCGCCAGGTCGAAGCAGCAGGGCCGTATCGCGCACCAGTGCCGTGGGGTCCGCGACATGATGGAGCACCATGTTAACCACAGCAGCCGCGAAGGTCCCGCGCTGCGCGATCAGTGTTTTGGGCTCACCCAGGTGGTACTCGATATTGGAGATCTCTCGGGTATTGTGCTGCGCCGCGTGGAGCATCTCTTCTGAATTATCGAGCGCACACACCGTGGTGGCGCGCTTGGCGAGTTCGCCGAGCATGGCGCCGTCGCCCGGCCCCACCTCGATGAGCGCGCTCTCCCCAAAATCGCCCGCGCGATCCAGCAGGTGCAGCGTGGCCCGGCTGTAGTCTTCCCACGAGGCAATGGATTCCTGTTGTTTGCGAATTTCTTTGCCACGGTCGCGGAAGAATGCCGCAGAGTGTCCTTCCCTGAGGCGCTGAACCGCCTGCAGGCCTGCTACGAGATCGGTCGGCATCGACTCCTCGTCAATCTCATCCAGAATCTGCTGGCGCAGCGACTCGTGTATGCCTTCAGGCAGTTGCCGTCGGTAAAACGTGGCCGTGCCCTCGTGTCGCCGCGCCAAAAATCCGGCGTCGGTCAAGATCTTGAGGTGGTGGCTCAGTGCGCTTTGGCGCACAGAGAATGCGGCGCAAAGCTCCGACACACTGAACGAATCGGCCCTCATAACCCTGAGTACCTGCATTCTCAATGGGTGTGCCAGCGCACTGAAAAGTGTATTCAGTGACTCGGCGTTTTTGTCGCTGATAGCGTCAGTTGCGCGCTGGGTGTCCAGCGCAATCAATTGGGCGTTCTGGGGCATGGCGAGAAGGCTAGCACCTTTAGGTTTATTCATCAAAAATTATTGATGAAACACCGCTGGGCGAGCCGGGCTCAGGCAAGGGTGTGCTGCTCTACTCCCATAGCTTTTGAGCTGCTGCATTGAAGGAGTGCCCCGAAGGGGAGGAGCGCTCAGAGGGTTCGCGACAGATAAAAGGTTACCAATGGCCCCGTTATCGAAAAGCCGTCCCGCTCGGGGGCATCGGCGATATACTCTTCGCTGACGAAGGATCGGTGCTGTCGGGGTTTGGGTGGACCAACAACTACTTAAAGAAAAGGTCGCTGAGGCCGCCTTCGAGCGTGTCGCCGCGGAACACAGCGACAAGCTTTTGCTCGGTATTGGCACGGGCACGACAGCCGAGTGCTTTATTCAACTGCTACCGCAACTCAAGTCCCGCATCGAGGCCACTGTGGCCAGCTCGGAGCGCTCCGCGGCATTGCTGTCGGAACTCGGGCTGCCGGTTGTCGATCTCAACAGTGTCGGTCCTCTGGACGTTTACATCGACGGCGCCGACGAGGCCAATTCCCAGTTGCATCTCATAAAAGGTGGGGGCGCGGCACTGACGAGGGAAAAGATCGTCGCCGCTGCTTCAAGGCAATTTATCTGCATTGCTGACGAAAGTAAGAGAGTGAAGACTTTGGGCGCTTTCCCTTTACCCGTAGAGGTCATTCCCATGGCGCGCAGTCACGTTGCGCGGGAGCTTCTTGCGCTGGGGGGGCAGCCGGTATGGCGCGAGGGGGTGATTACGGATAATCATAATCTGATACTGGACGTCCACGGTATGGCCATCGAGGATGCCTTGGCAATGGAAGCCCGAATCAACCATATTACCGGCGTTGTCTGTAACGGACTGTTCTCCGCCAGACCGGCAGACATTTTGTTACTGGGTGCGCCATCAGGCGTAGAAACAGTGCTGCCCCCCTCTCTGTAACCGGGGAGAGACGCCGCGCCAGCACGCACGTGGGGTGCTGGCCAACAAAGGAACTGAATAATGAGACATCAAAGCCCTATTTACCGCTTTTGTTATCTGCTGCTCGCGCTGGTGATCTCCCCGCAGGGGTTTGCTGAAGGGGGCGACGGTACTGCCTTTAGCGCCATTGAGCGTGAGATGTCGGCTGAAGAGCGCCGCGCGACCGGGATTGACTCGTTATCGGCATATGAGCTCGACGCACTGAACCAATGGTTAATAGAGCGCTTTGATCAGGTCCAGGAGACGGTCAGCGCCGAGGTGAGGGAAGAGGTCCGGGAAAAAGTGCTAGAGGAGGTGCGCGAAGCCGACGCGGCAGAGCGTGAGGCGGAAATTGAGCGCCGCGTAGCCATTGAGGTTGAGGCAGCGAAGCAGGAAATCGCGGAAGCGCCACCCGAGCCTGCGGTCATTGAGCCTTTTGAGGCCGAGATTCAGGGTCGTTTTGCCGGATGGTCGGGCAAGACCGTGTTCCCGCTCGATAATGGGCAGGTATGGCGACAACGGCACGGTGGCAGGTACCGTCACACCGATGATGATCAGAGGGTGCGAATCTACAAGAATCTGCTCGGCATGTGGCAGATGAAAGTGCTCTCCAACGGGCGAAGCGTGCCGGTGCGCCGAATCGACTGACACGACACCTCGAAAAGCTATATAAATAAGCGTTTTCAGCGGGTTTTTGACATCGGCACTTTTTTACAATTTCGCCATCAAAAAGATGTTTTTGTGGCAGCCCTTGCAGTACTCTTGATTCATTCCGTTGCCTATTCTTCTAGGCTGGGAAGGTAGTCCACGATGAAAGAAGGTGCATGGCGCCTTCAATCTGCAGAACAGGGGGTGGGACGCCAGCCCCACAACACAACAAACGAGGTTTTAAACCTATGAAGTCACTCAGAAAATCCCACTTGAGTATTGCGGTTGCCGCAGCACTCAGCACGTCTCTGACCAGCGGCATCGTGCTGGCTCAGGAGGGCGCCGATGATGAAGTTTTGACCACCGAAGAGGTACTAGTAACGGGTTCACGTATCGCAACCGTTGATGGCTTTGGTGCTACCAGCCCTGTGACCGTGGTCAATGCAGAAGAAATTGCCAACCTCGGCTTCGTCAACATCGAGCAAGTAATGAACAGCTTGCCGTCGATTGAGGCGAGCCAAAATGCGAACATCTCCAACGGCTCTACCGGTACCGCCTCTATCGATCTGCGTGGTATGGGGACCAACCGAACTCTGGTTCTTATCAATGGCCGCCGTATGCAGGCCGGCGGTGCTCAGACGCAGGCTCCGGATGTTGGCCAGATTCCGACAGTTGCGTTGGAGCGTGTTGATGTCCTGACCGGTGGCGCATCTGCAACTTACGGTGCGGACGCTGTTGCGGGCGTTGTGAACTTCATCACCCGCAAGATGGACGGCGTTGAGATCCGCGCTGGCTGGTCTGGTTACCGACACGACAATGACAACGGCTACATCCAGCCCCTCTTAGATGCACGCGGCTTTGATTATCCCACTGGCACTGAAGGTCCCGATGGCGAGAATTACCAAATCGATTTCATCATGGGTAGCGACTTCGCTGACGGTAAGGGTAATGCAACTATCTACGGTACTTGGCGCGAGCAAAAGGAGCTCAGGCAGGAAGCACGTGACTACTCTGCCGGTGCGCTGACAGGCAGCGCGACAGGCGTGGGCGGTTCCGCCAACGCGATTGTTCCGAACTACTTCTTGGCACCGACTGTGGTTGGCGGTCAGGGTCCTGCGGGAACCAATGGCCGGGCCTATGACTACGGCCAAGAGTTCTTTGGCAACCTCACTCCAGAGGGCGGCCTCAAGGGATGGGATGGTACTAACCGCTACAACTATGCGCCGGTTAATCACTTCCTGCGTCCGATCGAGCAGTGGTCAGTAGGTGCCTTCGCGGAGTACGAGCTGAACGAGCACTTTACGCCTTATTTCGAGACCATGTTCGCTAGCAACACCTCACGCGCCCAGATCGCGGAATCCGGCACCTTCTTCGCAGAGGCCTATATTCTTGATCTGGATGACTTCCCCGCGCCCTTCCAGGCGGCGTTGATCGACCTGTATGGCACTGACTACGACGAGTACGGTGTCTATGTGGGTAAGCGTAACGTTGAGGGCGGACCGCGTTCGGACAATACCTCACACGATTCCTTCCGTATCGTTACTGGCCTGAAGGGCGATATCAACGATACTTGGTCGTATGACGTGAGCTACCTTTACGCCAACACTCGCTCGACCTCTACATACGTTAACGACTTCTTCGCACCTAATATCGCGAAGAATATCGACCCTGATACTGCTGATATTCTTTACGACGTGTTTACTTATCAGGGTGTCACTCCGGAGCAGGCGAGTGCTCTAACTGGTGTCGGTATCCTGAACGGTAATAGCAGCACTGAGGTGATAAATGGCTTCGTTACGGGCGACTTGTTCGCACTTCCCACTGCCAGCGATCCCATTAAGGTGGTTGTTGGTTATGAGTGGCGTGAAGAAACGTTCGAGCGGCTCTCTGATACCGTTTTTGAGGAGGGTCAGTTGCTTGGGCAGGGAGGCCCAACCCCGTCGTTGATCGGCAGCTACAACGTGACCGAATTTTTTGGTGAGGCCAACGTGCCACTGCTTGACGGTTTAGCGCTTGACTTGGCTTATCGTTACTCCGACTACAGCACCGTGGGCGGTCAGGACACCTACCGAGCAGGTTTGGACTGGCAGCCCATCGATCTGGTGCGCTTCCGCGTAGGCTATAATCGAGCCGTGCGCGCACCGAATGCGGCCGAATTATTTGCGGTTAACAACCTCGGTCTTTGGGCAGGTGTTGATCCCTGTGGTGGAATTATCGCCAACGGCGAGACACCTGAGCTGACGGCTGCGCAATGTGCCAATACAGGCGTGACAGCAGCTCAGTATGGAAATATCGCACTCAGCCCTGCTGATCAATATAACCAGATCACCGGCGGTAACATAGGTCTGGACGCTGAGGAGGCCGATACCATTACACTCGGTGTGGTCTTGACTCCGACCGACAATCTCACGGTTGCAGTTGATTACTTCAGCATCGAGATCGAGCAGACCATCACCACAATTGGTGCTGAAAACCTCGTTAGGCAATGTGCAGAAAACGGTCTTTTCTGTGACCAGATTACTCGTTCTGGCTCCGGTTCGCTTTGGCAGGGCGAGACAGGCTATGTTACGAACTCGTTGCTGAACGGCGGCGATGCAGAGCTAGAGGGCATCGATGTTGCGGCAAACTGGTCAACCGATGCCTTGGGTGGGTCTATCGACGTGCGGCTCATTGGCACTCTCAATTTGACAAAGGAGATCGCGATTCCAGGTGCGGATACATACGATTGCTCAGGTCTTATAAGCAGCCGGTGCTATCCACAGCCTGAGTGGCGTCATACTGTTGAAGCCAGCTACGACAGTAATAGCTGGTGGGCGGTCACCGCGCGCTGGCGTCACTTCGGTGGAGTCGACTATGACGGCGCTTTGTCCAATGGTAAGAGTGATGGTATCGACACCATTGTTCAGGCCAATTCGGACGATGGCGAGAACTACCTCGATTTAACTGCAACTCTTCGAGTCATGGATAATGCGGAACTGTTGGTTGGTATTAACAACATACTCGATGAAGAGCCCCCGTTGGTAGGCGGTTCTCTGTCATCTAATGCTAATGCAACCGCTGGCTTCTATGACACTTTGGGTCAGTACTTGTTTGCACAGGCCACTTTCCGCTTCTAATAGCGGTGTGATTGGGCAGCAGATGCTGCAAATTGAGAAAGCGGGCCCTCGGGCCCGCTTTTTTTGCCTAGCAGACCCGCAGACTCGGACTTGGATAATACTCCTTCGGCTGAAGCGCCGGTATGGCAGCCGCAATGACCAATGAATACGAGCACTGGCGCCAGCGAGCTGCTCGCGAACCCACACATGCGGTATCCCATTTCAATTGGGGCTGGTGGGCGGCCCGCAATGGCCGTTATGAGGAGGCGGCCCACGCTTATCAGCAAGCGCTGACACTCGACATTGTCGAGCCCGAGGAGGCCATGACCAATTTGGCGGCGCTGTATTCCGATCAACTGGGCCGGACCGACTTGGCCACTCAGTGGCTGGAACGAGCGCTAGAAGCCAATGCCAACTACTACGCGGCGCATTTCAACCGCGGGCATCTCGCCGAGCAGCTGGGGGACCGGGCGGGCGCCGTCGCCGGGTTTGAGCGCGCCGCAGCGTTGCGAATTGAGGATGGTGTGCCCCTGGGGCGATTGCTCGAAGCCACCCAGGCGCTCACCAGTGACGATCCGCGCCTCGAGAGACTCAGGAGGCTGGCCAATAGCCATGAGCCCGATACTCTCTTCTCCCTGGCGCGCATTGAAGAACAGCTCGGCAACTACGAGGCCGCATGGCAGAGTTTCACTGCAGCCAATCAGGCAGATCAGCTGGAACGGCCGCCGTGGCCTGAGGATGCCGTGCGAGCGCGTTACCAAAGCCTCATGGCGCAGCCGCTAGCCCCGTTGCGCGGTGACGCCGGCCCCGTTTTTATTGTCGGCATGTTTCGCACAGGCTCTACGTTGCTCGAGCAGATGCTTGCGGGGCACCCCGATTTCGCGCCATTGGGAGAATCGAATTTCTGGCCGCGACAGGTCAGACGGACCGGTGGCACTATGGCGTTACCCGGGCGCCTCCCTGATGCGGAACAATCAGCCGCTTTGGCCAGTGCCTTTGATGCACACCTGAGCTTATTAGGGGTGGCGGGTGAGCGCGTCACGGATAAGCGGCCCGATAATCTGTATCACCTGCCGCTCATTGCGCAGTGCTTGCCGGGGGCGCGGTTTGTCATTACCGAGCGTGACTGGCGCGATACGCTGGTCTCCGTTTTCGGCACGCGGCTGCATCCCCAGCACGGTTATGCCTCCGAGCTGCATGCGATTCGCACACAGTTGCAGTCATGCCAGGAGCTTGCTGCGCATTGGGCGGCGCAGTCACCGGATCGGGTCTACCGATTGAACTACGAATCACTCATGTCCGAGCCGGAGGAGCAGCTGACAGGACTGCTCAGTTGGCTGGGCGCGGAGTGGCACGAGGCCTGTCTGCAATTTCACCAGCGCGACAACGCGGTGCGCACGGCCAGCGTCTGGCAGGTGCGGCAGCCCCTTCACCGCAACAGAGTGGGGCGCTGGCAGCACTATGAGCCATTTCTCAGACCCGTCTTGGGTGATGCGTTGGATCAGATCTGATTTGCCCGCGGGCCCGGCTTCGCAGACAATACGGATCGCCCCGCGATCCCGGAGTTTTCATGCCGTCTCAAACTGAACTGGCCAACGCCATTCGTGCCCTCGCTATGGATGCCGTCCAGGCAGCGAAATGTGGTCACCCCGGTGCGCCGATGGGGATGGCGGATATTGCAGAGGTCCTCTGGAATCGTCTAATGAGACACAATCCGGCGAATCCGGATTGGCCCAATCGCGACCGGTTCGTGCTGTCCAATGGCCACGGCTCGATGCTGATCTACGCCCTCTTGCACCTCACCGGGTATGAACTTTCCATTGAAGACTTGAAGCAGTTCCGGCAGCTCCACAGTAAGACGCCCGGCCACCCGGAATATGGCTATACCCCTGGCGTCGAGACCACGACCGGGCCGCTGGGGCAGGGCATTGCGAATGCCGTCGGGATGGCGCTGGCAGAGAAAACCCTCGCTGCCCACTTCAACCGCGATGGCCACACTATCGTCGACCACCATACGTGGGTCTTTTTGGGCGACGGCTGTCTGATGGAGGGCGTATCCCACGAGGCCTGTTCTTTGGCCGGCACGCTCCGGTTGGGCAAACTGATTGCGGTCTATGATGACAACGGGATATCCATCGACGGCGAGGTTGAGGGGTGGTTCACCGACGATACGCCAAAGCGTTTCGAGTCTTACGGTTGGCACGTGATACCTGCCGTCGACGGCCACGATCCGGCTGCCGTCGAGGCGGCACTGCTGGCCGCAAAGGCCGAGACAGAGAGACCCACGCTGGTGTGTTGTAAAACCGTGATCGGCAAAGGTAGCCCAAATAAACAGGGCACCGAGAGCTGCCATGGTGCCGCACTGGGCGAGGACGAAATAGCGCTCACTCGCGAGGCGCTGGGCTGGCACCATGATCCCTTCGTGATCCCCGATGGGGTGCGAGAAGCCTGGGATCGACGACCCGCGGGTGCGGAGATGGAAGCCGAGTGGCAGCAGGGCTTTGATGCCTATCGCGAGGCCCACCCCGACTTAGCAGATGAGTTCCTGAGACGATTCCGCGGTGAGTTACCCGCCGATTTCTCGGATCAGGCAGACGCCTATATTGCGGATTGTGTGGCCGCGGCAAACGACGTGGCCTCGCGCAAGGCGTCCCAGCAGTCGCTCAATGCGCTGGGCCCTCACCTGCCTGAATTGCTGGGAGGATCTGCTGACCTGGCGGGCTCTAACCTCACCCTGTGGTCCGGTGCTCAAGGGGTTTCGGCGGCGAGCGCTGAAGGCAATTACGTGTACTACGGTGTGCGAGAGTTCGCCATGGCGGCGATCATGAACGGGGTGGCTTTGCACGGCGGGTTCATTCCATATGGCGCCACCTTCCTCATTTTCATGGAGTATGCGCGCAATGCGGTGCGCATGTCGGCGCTCATGGGCCAGCGGGTGCTTTATGTCTTCACTCACGACTCGATTGGTCTGGGAGAGGACGGCCCGACACACCAGCCGGTGGAGCAGCTCACAGCGCTGCGCGCCACGCCCAATCTGCAGACCTGGCGGCCCTGTGATGCGGTGGAGTCGGCGATCGCCTGGAAGCAGGCGTTATTTCGCGATAAGGGCCCCTCTGCCATGATTTTCTCCCGCCAAACCTTGCCCCATCAGGTCGGCGCTGCGGAGCAGATAGAGGGCGTTCATCGCGGTGGCTATGTATTGATGCGCGAGCAGGGCGACCTCGATGCCATTGTCATTGCGACCGGCTCCGAGGTGGCCTTGGCAGTCGAGGCCGCTGGACGCCTCACCGAGGCAGGCAGGGGCGTCCGAGTCGTTTCCATGCCGTGCGCCGAGGTCTTCGAAGCGCAGGAGGCGGGTTATCGTGAGGCCGTACTGCCCAGCGATGTGCTCGCCCGGGTTGCGGTTGAAGCGGGCCATACCGACTTTTGGTACAAGTATGTGGGTCTCGACGGCCGTGTGGTGGGGATGTCCTCCTTCGGTGAATCCGCACCCGCCGAGGCACTTTTTCAGCACTTCGGCCTGACGGCGGACAACGTGGTGGCCGCGGTCGAGGACGTGATACTCGATTGATTATGCGTTTTGCGATCAATGGCTTTGGTCGGGTCGGGCGAACGCTCCTTAGGGTCTACCACTCTCGGGATGATGCGCAGGCGCGTTTGGAACTGGCGGCCATCAACGAGATCGCCGATGCGGATACGGTGGTTCACCTGGCGCGTTACGACTCCAACTATGGCCGCTACCCGGGACGCATCGCCCGCTCCGGGGAGCTGTTGGCGATTGATCAGTCGCTGGTGCCGCTGAGCCATGTGCCGGACGTGTCGGCGCTGCCCTGGCGGTCACTCGACATTGATCTGGTCTTTGAGTGCACCGGCGCGTTTACCGACCGCGCTACCGCCGAGCAACACCTGCATGCGGGCGCTGGAAGGGTGCTGTTTTCGCACCCCGCCGAATCGGATGTCGATGCCACGATTGTCTTTGGCGTAAACGACCAAGACCTTACCGCTGAGATGGACGTTGTTTCGGCGGCATCTTGTACCACCAATGCGGTGGTGCCCGTGTTGTCGACCTTGTCTCGGGCATTTGCCATTGAAGCGGCCACCATCACCACCATTCACTCGCTGATGAATGACCAGCCGGTGTTAGATGCCTATCACCACACGGATTTGCGTAAGACCCGCGCGTCCTCCCAATCGATTATTCCCGTCGATACGGGGCTGGCGGTCGGTATCGAGCGCATACTGCCGGCGCTGGCAGGCAAGCTGTCCGCCCACGCGCTCAGGGTCCCCACGACCAAGGTGTCGGCGATCGAGTTAACGGTGGCGACAGAGCGCGCCTGTGACAGTGAGAGCATCAATGCCGCACTCCGGGATGCGGCAGAGGGCAGCCTGGCGGGTGTATTGGACTATTCTCTGGAGCCCTTGGCCTCCTGTGACTTCGCCGGCGAAGCGGCATCGGCGATCGTGGATGCCCAGCAGACACAGGTGGCGGCAGACCGACTCGCGAAAATCTTGATCTGGTTCGACAACGAGTGGGCCTATGCTAGTCGTATGATTGATGTAGCACTGGCATGGGAGCAGCTCGTCAGCGCTTCCCGGCCCGCGGCGGCGGAGGGGTCACCGTGAGATTGATGAGCGAGCTCGATCTCTCCGGTCGCCGCGTGCTGATCCGGGAAGATTTGAACGTGCCATTGCGAGATGGCGAGATCACTAACGATGCGAGATTGCGCGCAGCAGCGCCCTCGATACTGGCGGCGCTTGAGCAAGGTGCAGCGGTCATCGTGATGTCACATCTTGGCCGGCCGACGGAGGGTGAATGGAGCGAGGAGGCGTCTATGGCGCCCATTGCTCGACGACTGGCTGAGCTCCTCGGGCGTGATGTGTTGCTTGCGACCGAGTGGCGACAGGTTGCACCGCTCCCCGGCGATGTCGTGTTGCTCGAGAATGTGCGTTTCAATATCGGCGAGGCGGCAGACGATGCGTCTCTGTCTGCCGATTACGCGTCGCTATGTGACGTGTTTGTGATGGATGCCTTTGGTACGGCGCATCGGGCGCAGGCCTCAACCCACGGCGTGGTGCACAGCGCGCCGGTGGCGTGCGCAGGACCCCTACTCCACGCTGAACTCACGGCGCTGGAGCGCGCTTTGACCGGGGCGCAAAAACCGATGCTCGCGGTGGTTGGCGGCTCCAAGGTGTCGACCAAGCTGGAAGTGCTGGATCAGCTCTCTAAGCAGTGTGACAGTCTCGTGGTGGGTGGTGGTATTGCCAACACCTTCCTCGCCGCCGCCGGATACCCGGTGGGCCAGTCGCTGTGTGAGAGGGATCTGATTAAGACGGCCCGGCGGCTTATGGATCAGGTCGACATTCCCCTGCCCCTCGATGTAGTGGTGGCGCCCGGTATCGACGAGGGTCACCGGGCTCAGGTGAAGCTCGCCGCCGAGGTAACGGAGCAGGACATGATCCTGGATGTGGGCCCGGAGACGGCCGCAGGCATCGCAGAACGCATTCAGCAAGCGGCAACGATTTTATGGAACGGCCCGCTTGGTGTCTTTGAGCAGGAGGCCTTTGCCAACGGCACGCAGGTGCTAGCAGAAGCTATCGCATCGAGCGATGCTTTCTCTCTGGCGGGCGGCGGCGATACGCTGGCGGCTATCGATCAGTTTAGCGTGGCCGACGCGGTATCCTATATCTCTACTGGCGGCGGCGCTTTTCTGGAGTATGTTGAGGGCAAGGAACTACCGGCGGTCGCGGCATTGAAAGCTCGCGCCACTTAAAACAAAAGAGGAACCACACATGGCACTGATCAGCTTGAGGCAATTGCTGGACCATGCCGCCGAGCACGGTTACGGCGTGCCGGCATTCAATGTTAACAATCTTGAGCAGACGCGTGCCATCATGGAGGCGGCGGATCAGACCGACTCGCCGGTGATCATGCAGGCGAGTGCCGGCGCAAGAAAGTACGCGGGAGCTCCGTTCCTCCGCGCACTGATGGAGGCGGCCATGACCGAGTTTCCCCATGTCCCGGTGGTGGTGCATCAGGACCATGGCACCTCGCCCGGTGTCTGCCAGCGCTCCATTCAGCTCGGGTTTAGCTCCGTGATGATGGATGGTTCTTTGGGTGAGGACGGTAAAACCCCCATGGATTACGACTACAACGCCGGCGTGACCCGCCGGGTCGTGGACATGGCGCATGCCTGCGGTGTGTCGGTTGAGGGAGAGATTGGCTGTCTCGGTTCACTGGAAACCGGAGAGGCGGGTGAAGAAGACGGTATTGGCGCTGCGGGCAAGCTCAGTCACGACCAGCTGCTGACCGATCCGGAAGAGGCGGCACAGTTTGTTGCAGACACTGACGTAGATGCCTTGGCGATTGCCTGCGGCACGAGTCACGGTGCCTACAAGTTCACCCGTCCGCCCACAGGCGATATTCTGGCGATGGATCGCATCAAGGCGATTCACTCGCGCATACCCAACACTCATCTCGTGATGCACGGCTCGTCAGCCGTTCCTCAGGACTGGTTAGCGGTGATCAATGAATTCGGAGGCGAGATTCCCGAAACCTACGGCGTGCCGGTTGAGCAGGTGGTTGAGGGGATCAAACACGGGGTACGGAAGGTCAATATCGACACTGATTGCCGTTTAGCAATGCTTGGTGTCATTCGCAAAATTGCTGATGAAAATAGAGGTGAATTCGATCCGCGTAAATTTCTAAAACCAGCAATGGAGGCAATGGAAGCGTTATGTGCGGACCGGTTTGAACGGTTTGGGACTGCCGGTAATGCTTATCGGATTAAGCCTATTTCATTATCGGCGATGGCAGCGCGTTATGCCAGCGGTGCTTTAAACCCTTCAATCAATTAATCTCGGTATTATTGCTCCGTCGCTAGAATCGAGGCCAAACCTGTTTCATAATCAGGATATA
>CAXEVD010000009.1:0-14614 GCA_963999395.1 uncultured Halieaceae bacterium | reverse complement strand
TTATCTTTTAGATATCTACCCGCAGGTGATTCTGGATCAATATTGCCCGCCGGTGAAATGTGATCAGTGGTGACAGAATCTCCAAGTAATGCAAGGGCTCTTGCATTTTTTATGGTTTTTATTCCTGGAATATCCATCGTCATTGATTCAAAGTAGGGCGGTTTTTTTATATAAGTCGAGTTCTCTTGCCATTCATAGATTTCACCTTGAGGTGTTTCTAGATTCTTCCATGCATCATCACCTTGTATTGAATCTTCATAGGCTTTACTGAACATAACTGGATCTATAGTTTCCTCGATGATTTTTTCTATTTCATTTTGACTCGGCCAAATATCTTTAAGGAAGATATCTTTGCCTTCGACATTACCCAAGGGTTCGTTGGTTAAGTCGAGCACTGTTGAGCCTGCAATGGCATATGCAACAACCAATGGTGGTGATGCAAGAAAATTATGTTTTACCAATGGATGAATTCTCCCCTCAAAATTTCTGTTGCCAGATAGCACTGATGAGGCAGATATATTATTTTCTTGAACTATTTTGGCGACTGCAGGATCAAGTGGACCAGAGTTACCAATGCACGTTGTGCATCCATATCCGACAATATTGAATCCCATTGTTTCTAATTCAGGTAATAGTCCCGATTTTTCGAGGTACTTGGTGACAACCTTTGATCCTGGCGCCAAGCTGGTTTTAACCCATTCTTTTGATTTCAGTCCAAGCGCATTCGCTTTCTTGGCAACCAATCCTGCTGCGACCATAACTGTTGGATTTGATGTATTGGTACAACTGGTTATTGCAGCGATCAGCACTGATCCACTAGAGATTTGATCAAGACTGCTGGGTTCATCTCCAATTTCAGACTTAACGACACTCGCAACATCTTTGAGCTTTATTCTATCTTGAGGTCTCTTTGGACCAGACAAGCATGGCTCTATTTCAGAGAGATCCAATTCAATGACATCTGTATAGGTAATTTCTGAATCAGATTCTCTCCATAAACCTTGGATTTTTGAGTATGTTTCAACCAGCTCAACTTGTTCTTCATGTCGACCAGAGAGTTTTAAATATCTTATTGTTGCTGTGTCTATTGGAAATATTGCACAAGTGCTTCCAAATTCAGGCGCCATGTTACTCAGTGTTGCTCGATCAGAAACAGGAAGATGATCCAAGCCATCGCCGAAGAATTCAACAAATTTTCCAACGACGCCATAATTTCTCAATATTTCTGTCAGTGTAAGCACTAGATCAGTTGCGGTTACACCTTCTTTTAGTGAACCCTTTACAGAAACTCCAATCACCTCTGGCAGAAGCATTGTGATGGGTTGCCCCAACATAGCAGCCTCAGCTTCAATTCCACCAACACCCCATCCCAGGCAACCTATACCATTGATCATTGTGGTATGAGAATCGGTTCCCACCAATGTATCCGGATAGGCCAGAGAATCATCTTTAGAGAAAACTACACGACCCAAGTATTCAAGATTGACCTGATGCACGATCCCAGTGTTTGGAGGAACCACTTCAAAATTGGAAAATGCATCCTGACCCCACCTAAGAAATCGATATCTTTCCTGATTTCTTTGAAATTCAACTTTATTATTTTTTTCAAGCGCATCCAAACTTCCAAAATGATCTACTTGCACTGAATGATCGATCACCAGTTCTGCTGGTGAAAGTGGGTTTATGTCTTTTGGATCACCCTGCATGGATACAACCGCATCTCTCATTGTTGCAAGATCAACAACAGCTGGTACGCCAGTGAAATCTTGGAGAATGACCCGACTTGGAGTGAACGATATTTCAGTTGATTGATCAGATTTTGGATTCCAATTCAATATTGTTTCAACATCTTTTGGTCCTTCATGATCATTTTCTGCATGTCGAAGAGCGTTTTCTAGAAGAATTTTATGAGTGAAAGGGAGTCGATCTACTTTTTCGCTGTCGAGTGACTTTAAATCATAATATTTATATGTTTTTTCTTTTATTGAAAATGAATTTGTGTGATCCGACATATTACCCCTCTATGATTTGATAGCAGATTGTATATGAATCAATTCTTTTTGTCTCATATAGTCAGCTGATCTTCTGGAAAAATCTTGCCACCACCCATGCAGACATCATTCAAATAAATGACAAGATATTGACCATGAGTTATAGCCCATTGATCTTCATCAAAGACGACTCTGATCCCATCTTTATGAAGCTGTATCTCACATTTTGCATCTGCCTGTCGGTAACGACATTTCGCTTTGCATACTATTGGATTGCCTTTAAGAACCTTTTTTCTAAAATCATCATTCAGCCAGTTCATATCTTTAGCAAATGCTTGATTTTGCCATAATTTTTTATGATTTCTGCCTTGAACAACCAATAATTCATTGGTATCTATGTTCTTACTAGCGACATACCATGGTTCACCCGAATGGTTCTTTAATCCTCCAATCCCAATATCTTTCCTTTGGCCAAGAGTGAAATACATCAAGCCATCATGAGCCCCTAAGGTTTCTCCATCCTCAGTTACAATTTTACCTGGCTCGGGAGGTAAAAATGTTTGTATAAAATTTTTAAAAGGCCTTTCTCCAATGAAACATATTCCTGTGCTATCGGGTTTATCGTGATTCGGTAATCCCTTCTTATAGGCATAATCCCTTACTTCTTCCTTTTTCATTGAGCCAACAGGAAATAAAACATCATCAAGAACACTTGCATTGATCCCATGTAAAAAATAAGTTTGATCTTTGTTTTGATCTGTACCTTTTAGGAGCAAGCTTTCATCGTTTTTCATTGAAGTACGTGCATAATGACCGGTCGCAATTTTCTTAGCTCCAAGTCTTTTTGCATGTTGAATAAAGGAATCAAATTTGATCATTTTATTGCACAGTATATCCGGATTAGGTGTTAATCCTGATCTCAACTCGAGCAGTGATTCATCAAAAACATCTTTTCTATATTCATTTGAAAAATCCACATGATGCATTGGTATCCCAATTTCTTTGCAAGCATTCTTTGCATCTTGTAAATCTTGTGAAGCGGTGCAGTATGGTTCATCATCTCTCCAATTGGTCATATGAAGACCTTCCACTTCAAAACCTGATTCGAGCAATTTAGCTGCACTGACGGCAGAATCAGATAGCGCATCAAAGTCCTCACTGTATGCCCATGAACGACACTGACACAAAGGCTCTAGGAAGGTCGCTCGCCGACGCGCGACAGCAGCTCGAAGACGACGGTTATATGGTGGTGGCCGGATTGTGCGATCCGAGCTTTGTTGCGCAGCTGCTAGAGGTTTCTCTCCATCGCAGTGGCACGGTCATGGCCGTGCTAGGCGCGAAAACGATTGGCATTGGCAGCGCGGCTGGTTTCGACGAGGTCGTGCAACGATCCCCCGGCCGCTGGGACATCCCGATCTCACCCGATGAATTTGGCGTGGATGACCGCGCGCTACCTTGGTGGCCACTGATTGCCGCCGTCCTCGGCGAGGATGCCGAGCATTCTTTCAGTGGCGTGGTGTATTCCGAACCGAGTAGCCCTGCCCAGTACTGGCATATCGACTCACCCCACGTCAGTGCAGATCATCTTCCACCCCATGCGCTCAATGTCATGGTCGCACTCCATGACACGCCACTAGCAATGGGCCCCACCGAGCTAGCAAGGGGCTCACACCGGCTGACCAATCACCTGCAGAACCTGGCTCTCGTCAGCAATGAACTGGTGTATCAGCATGAGGCGACGGTGCCTGAGCAGCTGGTAGCAAACACTGAGCTAGCGGTGCCAGAAGTGTTCTCTTCTGCGCTTGCCGCCGGCTCCTGCCTGATCTTCGATGACCGCATCCTGCACCGAGGGCTGGGCAATGCATCGACAAGTCGGCGCAGCATGGTCTATTTCTCGTATCGTCAGGCGGGCTACCGAGAGAACACTCACTTCGAGGCGCAGCGTTCGATTTATAAGGCAGGACGCTAACTGCAGGCTTGGGGAAACAGGATGATCCGAGCAAACGTTGACTTGGGTCGCGACATCCACAACAGTGCTCGGCCCAACTACGCAATGCCGATATGACCAAATCGATGATGACCCGAGGACTATTACTTTTCTCACTCGTTCCTCTGTTGGCTATGCCCCTGGAGGCAGCCCAGGTAGCCGTGGATGACCCAGAGGAGGTTGGCTTCTCTGGCGAGCGGCTAGAAAAGATCACCGAGTTCGTAAAGCGTGAGATTGCCGACAGGAATTTAGTAGGCACTGTGACTTTGGTCGCGCGACACGGAAAGATCGTGCACTTTGAGGCGGCCGGCCACTACGGACTTGAAGATGACCGACCGATGGAGACCGATGCGCTATTTCGCATTTTCTCCATGACCAAACCGATCACGACCGTCGCGGCGATGATCCTCTATGAGGAGGGCGCCTTTCACCTTGGGGATCCGGTGGCCAAATATCTTCCGGAACTCGCAGGCATGCAGCTCTCAATTGATGGAAAGCTGGTTCCGCCCGGGAGTCAGATGACCATCGAGCAATTGATGACCCATACCGCGGGCCTCACTAACGGCTGGCACATTGAGCACCCCGTGGAGCGCGCCTACCGCGACGCCGGCTTGCGCCAAAGCCCGGATCTCAATGCCTTTATCGAGAAGCTGGCAACCCTCCCCCTGCGTTTTGAGCCCGGCACCCGATACCACTACAGCGTGGCGACTGATGTGCTGGGGGCGCTGGTGGAGCGCTTAAGCGGACAAACCCTCGAGCAGTTTTTTCAAACGCGCATTTTTGACCCGCTTGCTATGCACGACACCTTCTTCAACCTGCCCGATAACAAAATGCCGCGCATGGCGGGCAGTCATCTATGGAACGTCGAGCAGCAAGAGATGGGACCCATGCCAGCGGGGCTGCTCCCGCCACCATCAGGCGTGACGCTGTTTTCAGGCGGTGCCGGTTTGATCTCCACAGCCCACGACTATTGGCGTTTCTGCGAAATGCTGCGCCGCGGCGGCAGTCTTGATGGCGCGCGCATTCTCGGGCCCAAGACGGTTCAAGCCATGACCATGGCGCGCCTGACACCTGAGGTACGCGATAACGGCGCAACCCAGTACCCGGCCTCTCATCTCTACCCTGGTCAATCCTTTGGTCTGGGCGCGGGCGTGATCACTGATCCTGCTCAGGCAGGCGTGATCTCCTCAAAGGGCGAGTATTCCTGGGGCGGCATCGCCAACACCAAGTTCTGGATAGACCCTGAGGAAGGTCTCGTTGTCGTTTTTATGACGCAGGTGCTGGGCACACCGCACAGCGACCGGCACCGCTTTGATCTCAAAGTAGCGACGTATCAGGCGCTGACAGAACTTGGGAGTTCAAGCGAGGACTGATCGCAGCGCGGCGCGGCGCAGAAAGATCAAGGTGTAAATCGCAGCATAGATGCCCACCACCACCAGACCCACCCATTCGATTTTGAACGGCGTGAACTGAAAGGCCATGATCAGCATAAACAGGATCACCCAGTTCACCGCCACGTAGCGGCCAGTGCCGAGCGCCTCCACAGTCAAGCCAATGTTCGTGGTGTAAAGCCGGGTCAACGAGTCAAGCGAGTTCACCACGAACAAGATCCCCACACCCATCATGGTCCAGCTCATGAGCCCCGCGATCGAGATGTCGTTGGCGAAGTACCAGTACAGCACCGAGAACCAGAGCGCGATCGGAATCGACGGCACGATTAGCAGTAAGAGCAGCAATTGCCAGGCTGTAAAGCCACTGACAAAGCGGGAGACGAACTGGCCAATCATGATGCTCCAGGCAAACCACCAGTACAGATAAAAGGCGTGGTAGTCATTGATCGGAAACACGTAGCGAGGCAATTGACCGAAGTAATCGCCGAACTGGCCGACTGTGTCGGCGAAGCCCGACACCCCCATGTCTGATGCAAGGAAAGACCCCGCAATCAATGCAAAGAAAAGACCGCTCGAGGCCAGACTGAGCACCTTCACGAAACGGATCTGCGTACTGGAGATCACCGCAATCAGCACCGTTCCTGCCACTAAGGAATACCTTACGGCGTCGGGAATACCCTCGATGTAACCGGGTAGGTAATGCAAAAACAGATAGCCGGTGAAGGCGCAGGTGCCAATGATGGTTAGGTTGTTGATCAGCTTGATCGCCGGGATCTCAAAAAGCTGCAATCGGGGCTCAACCACGCAGAAATAAAAGGTGGAGAGAAAATAAAACCCCCAGACCAAAAAGCCCCAAAAACCGAACTCCAGTGCCAGTGGATTGGCAAACGCATAGTCCGGCTCGCTGGCAAAAATCTCGAAGTCGACCATCGGGAACATCAACAGGCCAACGTCGAGCCCCGAGGTAAACAACACCGCCAAAAACGTCACCAGCGGCATGGGGGCACTGCCCTTGATGCGGGTATTACGGTAGCGCAGCACCAATAACAGTGATGTCAGCGTCGTCAGCGCAATGGCAGCGGAGAGAATCGTGTTCACGTATCGATCAACTCAGGGGCGCGGCGCCTATGGGAACAGGTCTGAAAGGTTCTCGCTCTCGCTGCCGTGTGCGCCACTCGGGATCCCTCCATACCGGTGCATCTATTTGCATTGGCTCCTTGCCCAAAATCAGATCAGCAGCACGCTCAGCCACCATGATCGTCGGCGCGTTGAGATTACCGTTGGGAATGGTTGGAAAAATTGATGAGTCAACGATGCGCACGCCCTCTAGACCACGGACCCGGCATTGAGGATCCACCACCGCGCGCTCATCATTACGTGCACCCATCCGGCAGGAGCAGGAGGGGTGATACGCGGTCTCAACATTTTGACGCACCCAGGCATCGACTGCTGCATCATCAGACAGATCAATTCCCGGTTGAATCTCTCCCCCCCTGAACTCGTCCAACGCCGGTTGCTGCAAAATTTCTCGAGTCAAGCGTAAGCATTGTCGCCAATCTGCGAGGTCCTTTTCGGTCGAGAGGTAATTAAACTGGATGAGTGGCTCATGAATCGAGTCGGGGCCAGAAATTCTGACATGCCCTCGGCTATCGGGCTTATTGGGGCCCACGTGCACCTGAAAACCATGGCCATCGAAGGCGGCTTGCCCGTCATAGCGAATCGCAGCCGGCAAAAAGTGATACTGGATGTCGGGTGCAGCCACACCGGCCCTTGAACGAATGAACCCGCAGGACTCAAAGTGATTCGTTGCACCCAAACCCGACTTTGTCAGCACCCATTGAGCCCCGATCCTCAACTTGGACAGCAATCCGAGGTGTCCGTTGATGGTAATCGATTGCCGACACCGGTATTGAAAGTACACCTCAAGATGATCCTGCAAGTTCTCACCGACACCGGGCAGGTCATGACGGACCGGAACGCCCGCCGCCATCAAAACAGACATCGGTCCCACGCCAGAGCGCTGCAGTAATGTGGGTGAGCCAATTGAGCCTGCGCTAATAATGACCTCTTGATGTGCTTTGACCGAGTGCTCTTGCCCACCAAGCCGGTAACGCGCTCCCGTTACTCTCATCCCGGAAAAGGTCAACCGATCTACATCTGCCTCTGTGATCACAGTGAGATTCGGCCGCCGCCTTGCCGGCTCAAGATATGCAAGATCAGTCGAACATCGCTCACCGCCACGGACCGTCATATGCATGGGCCCGAAACCTTCCTGGCGGTAGCCGTTGTAATCTTCTGTAACGCCATACCCTGCCTCACGACCTGCGTCGATGAAGGCTTGATACAGAGGATTATGCATGTCGTTGCCATTGCATGTCGTCAGAGGGCCAGCTCCTCCTCGATAGGTGTCGCCACCCATCATCCAGCCCTCGGCACGCTTGAAGTAGGGCAAACAATCGGCGTAACCCCACCCGGTCGCACCTTCATTTTCCCATTGATCAAAATCGTCCGCATGACCCCTCACGTATACCATCCCATTGATGGCTGATGAGCCGCCCAAGACTTTGCCTCGCGCGCAATCCATTCGCCGGCCGTCTAAATAGGGCTCAGGCTGACCCCAGTAGCCCCAGTTGAATCGTGGCGTACTCATCGGAATCGCTAAGGCAGTTGGCATGCGAATAAAGAGACTTCGGTCTTGTTTACCCGCCTCGAGAAGGAGCACCGAGTGCGCGGGATCTTCACTCAGCCGATTAGCCAGCACGCAGCCCGCCGAACCGGCACCGATGACGATGAAGTCATACTCGCTTGTGGGCGCTCGATTCATACTCGTCCCTATTCGATGAATGACGCGCCGTCGAGGTGGCGCGCAACCTTTTCAGGGATAGTAATCCCCAAGTGCGTGGCGATAGAAGGATAGATGTCGACAATTTCGGGCATCGCATCAAAGTCTGGCGTGAGTCGCTGACTGTTGGTAGCGATCCAGATCGTGCGCTCGCGCTTACTTTGGGCACCATGTGAGCGACCGGTTAAAGCGTCTCGTCCATGATCTGTGGTGACGATGACCAGCCATTCTTCATCGAATGCCTTTTGCCGGTCCTGAACCGCCGACCAGACCAGGCTGAGCCGCGCATCCATATCGACTACCGCCTGATCGAGCTCCGGGCTATCGCCATGCTCGTGGCCTACATCGTCGGTATATTGCAGATACACCCACGACAAATCGGGGCCCTCGGACTCAATCAGGCGTGCGGCATCGCGGCTCACTGCATCATCGACGTCTGCGATGTGCGCATCCATTGGCAGAGACGGGAATCGTGCTTCGTCCTTGTCGAGGCCATCCACCACCACATCAAAGTGCCAATCACCTGCATCGGCCAACCCTTCACCTAGCAAAATGGTGCGGTTGTCTGTCCAGGTCGAAAAAATTGCCAGCTGCAGCTCGGGTTTCTGTGAGCGGGCGAGGCGAAAGAGATTCCAGTAATGATAATCAGGCGAGATACCGTAGTTTTTGTAGACGTTGTGTTTATTCGCCCAAGTGCCGGTAATGAGGCTCATATACCCCGGCGCTGAGATCGTGGGGGTTTCACCCGGCTCTCCAATTGGGCCGCCCACGGTGGCGCGGCCATAGCCCCCCGCTGCGGCAATGGCATCGATCGCCGGCGTGGCCACGCGCTCAACCACATCTGCGGGAACGCCATCGACAATCACAAAGACCGCTTTTGGGGTTGCCGCTGCTGCGGCCTTCGCCGTGCTGTTAAGCACTGTCAGCGTCAGCCAGACCAGCGCAACAGTGAATAAACGGCGGTTCACCATCGACGTCATATAAGACTACCTGTTTTCACAGTGAGCGGGATTATGCCGACTGATCGGGACGGTGGGAAAGGTCAGCTTCCGCGCAAATCTGGCAGCAAGCCCGGCGCTTTACAGCCCTGCTCTGACTGATCGAAGATGTGCTTCAGGCGCGCGAAAGCCCGCGCGCTGCCCTTCAGAGATCGCCGAGGAACCCCGAACTGATGCCCTCATCACTCACCGTCCCGACGATTGATCTCGAACGCGATGATGACGAGATTCTACCCACGCTGGAGCGTGCGCTCTGCGATATCGGTTTTGTGCTGGTAAAAGGGCATGGCGTGCCCGCTGAACTTGTGAGCGCTCTGCGGCAGCGGCTGGTCGACTACTTCGACCGCCCTCTAGCCGAAAAGATGGCTGAGCGCATCACGCCCGATAACTACCGGGGCTACATCCCGCTAGGCTTTTTCTCGCCCAACACCGAGGGGGTCACTCCTGACCAATACGAGGGTTACAAGCTTCATGCTGAAGTCGCGGCCGAGGATCCACTGTGCAGTGCCTGTGACCTTTATGGCCCCAACCGGTGGCCAGGCAAGCCGGCCGGACTGCAGGAGACCACCACGGCTTTTTGGCAGGCCTGCGAGGCCACCGGCCAACGGCTACTCGACTTGATCGCGCAGATCATGAAGGTGAACGTGGCTGATTTTCTGGCGAACTTTGATCAACCCCTGACCAACATGACGCTGCTGCACTATCCGCCCGGCAATCCAAACGATGGTTTTGGCATTCATCCGCACAAGGACACCGATGCCCTCACATTACTGTTCCCAGATGCTGTAGGTGGGTTATGGCTGCGGCCCCATGATCAAGACGAGTGGCTGGAGGTTGAAGCACCCGACGATGCGATGGTCGTCAATATCGGCAATCTGCTGGAGCTGTGGTCAGGGGGGTACTTTGTGTCCACACCGCACAAGGTGGTGAATGCCTCTGGCACGGAGCGCTACAGCTTTCCGTTTTTTATCGTGCCGAGACACGATGTGGTGGTAGCGCCGCTGATTGATTGCCAGCCCGGCTTTGAGCGAGCTCCGGTGCCGGTTGGTCCCGTGTCCCGCGAGGTATGGCGCACCAACTGGCCCGAAGCCGTGCCCGAGGATACGGGCTTTGATCTGGGCACCCTGCCCGACTGAGCCTTCAATCCCGGGCTAAAAACCGCTCGGGGAAATCGGTCATGATCATCGACACACCAAGTGCAACAAGACGCTCGGCATCGCTCATGTCATTGATGGTGTAACAGCGCAGCGCAAGGCCGGCATCGAGCACGGTGCGCGCCGAGTCGTGAGTGAGCTGATGGCCGTCAAGATGCACGCCCTCCAGCCCATGTTCCTGACAAAAGGCGACGCCGTCTTCGGGCAACGCCTCGGCAATCAGCGCCATAGGAATTGCGGGTAACTGGGGCCTGAGGGCAACCAAGACGTCGCGGCTGAAGCTAGACACAATGCAACGATCATCTCCGGCATCCCGGAGGCGCCGGGTCACCGCCGCCGCCGCGGCCGCAGTTGCTTCTGGCTCGTCCTCGCATTTCACTTCCCACACGATGCCCGGTCGGTCCGATGCCTCGGCCTGCCAAGCGATCAGATCCTCACAGCGCAGGGGCCGCTCCAGAGCAAATGCACCCCCCTTCCAACTACCCACATCCAGCTCGGCCATATCAGGCCAAGACAGTGACGTGACCTTTGTAGACCCCGGTGCTGTGCGCCCCAGATGGGTATCGTGAAAGATAGCCAGCTCCTGATCGGCCAGGCACTGGATGTCGGTCTCAATCCAGCCCGCACCCACAGAGGCCGCGACATCAAAGGCCACATGAGTATTCTCGGGATAGGCGCCACTGGCGCCGCGGTGGGCGCAGATCTGCTCGTTGGAAAAATCCGTCTTTGCCAACTCGATTCTCGCCCTACTCTTGATGCTTCGCCAAGTTAGTCAATGGCCGCCCTAGGCGATTGAGAAACGCGCCCGCAGCAGCGTCCTCCTGTCGTAGCGCTTTCAACATGGCCACCAGATTGGCGTCGCGCTCTTCCTCAAGCTCGCTGACCGATCGCCCGGCGGCTTGCGCATCGGACTGCTCAACGATACGGTCGATGAGCGCTTCATCGAGATCCGGTACATCGGTGAGCTTGGTCCAGGGCCACTGCAGGCAAGGACCAAACTGTTCCAGGAAGTGCTTCATGCCGGCCTCACCACCTGCGGTGCGATAGGTTTCGAACAAACCCTTTTGCGCCCACCTCAGGCCAAAGCCATGGGTCATGAGGTCATCAATCTGCTCGGTGGTGGCGACGCCGTCTTTGATGCGCCACAGCGCTTCGCGCCACACCGCCTCCAGCAACCGATCCCCGACATGAGCAGGGATTTCAGCTCGAAGGGTAATCGGCTTCATACCGATATCAGTTAACGAAGCTTCGGCACGCTGCACTGTTTCCTCGGGCACCACCGCTGAGGGAACCAACTCGACAATCGGCAACAAATAAACCGGGTTGTAAGGGTGCGCGACTAGAAGCTGCTCGGGCCGGGCGCTGCCTGCCTGCAATTCAGAGGGCATAAAGCCCGAGGTTGATGAAGCGACAATCGCCTCCACCACGCAGCTTTCTTGAATCTCGGCCAGCACGACCTGTTTGATCTCAAGCCGCTCGGGGGTGGACTCCTGTATCCATTCTGCGCCAGTCACCGCATCAGCAATGCTGTCGCAGAGGGTCAGCGCACCCTCTGGCGGGAGTCGGTCGTAGACTTCCGGGACCCAACGGCGGGCTTTATCCAAAACATTGTTGAGCACCAGTTCGGAATTGGGTGCCGGATCGTGAAACCGCACGTCCCAACCGTTCAACAAAAACCGTGACGCCCAGGCCGAGCCAATGACCCCACCGCCAATGACTGCCGCCGTTGGCATCAGGGCAAGGCCTGCTTGGTCAGCTTTAGCTCGGCGCGGACCTCGTCCGGTGTCATCACCTGCACGCCCATGGCCTCAACAATGGTCACCGCCCGGGCCACCAATTCGGCGTTGGTGGCGAGGTGGCCTTTTTCCAGCCACAGGTTGTCCTCTAGCCCCACGCGCACGTTGCCCCCTGATAACACCGCCGCCGACACGTAGGCCATCTGATGCCGGCCGATGGAGAAAGCAGAATGAATCCAGTCCGAGGGGACGTTGTTCACCATCGCCATAAAGGTATTGAGGTCATCGGGCGCGCCCCAGGGAATGCCCATGCAGAGCTGCACCATCACCGGCGCGGGGATCAGCCCCTCGCTGACCAGCTGCTGGGCGAGCCATAAATGGCCCGTATCAAAGGCCTCGATCTCGATACGAATACCCAGATCCGCCATGCGGCTTGCCATGTCCCGCAACATACCCGGCGTATTGGTCATCACATAATCGGCCTCGGCGAAATTCATGGTGCCGCAGTCGAGCGTGGCGATTTCAGGCAGGCAGGCCTCGACGTGGGCGACCCGCTCTGCCGCCGAGACCATGTCGGTGCCCTGCTCGCTCAGGGGCAGTGGTGCATCAGTGGGGCCAAAAACAATATCGCCCCCCATTCCAGCAGTGAGATTGATCACCACGTCGGTATCGGATGCCCGAATGCGCTCTACCACCTCACGGTATAGGTGCACGGCGCGATCCGGGGCACCGGTTTCCGGGTCGCGTACGTGGCAGTGCACCACCGCCGCGCCCGCTTTGGCGGCATCAATCGCCGCTGTGGCGATCTGCTCGGGGCTGCGCGGCACCTTGTCGCTGCGGTCCTGAGTGCTACCGGACCCAGTTAACGCCGCGGTGATGAAAACTTTGTCTCGCATGGCCAGTGGCATGATGTGCCCCCTGAGGTGTCGTGATGGGTATTAGTTGTGAGTAACGAATTGGCTTAGGGTGTTTGACGCGCCGCCCGGGCCCGATTAACCGCCCGCGCCGTCGACAGGATTTCGTCGCGATCAATATACACCCCCTGCAGGTGGCGCTGACCCGAGCCTGAAAACGCTTTGCGACCGTGCATCACACGCCGATTATCAAAGCACATGATGTCGCCGGGGCCGAGCCGGAAGGTCAGCTCAAACCGGGGATCGTCGGCCAAGGTATGGAAATTCCGTAGCGCGGCGTAGGCCTCACCCACATCGGCATCCGGCATATCGGGGAAGGCCCGCACGGGATAAAACGCCCGAATCGTCGGCACCCCCTCACCACCTAGGGGGTCGATGATGGGCGCGGAGAAGCGGTGATCAATACCCGGACCCCGGTTAAAAAAGACCCAGCGCCGAGTGCTCAGAATCTCGTAGTCATCCGGCCGGGTTGCCTTGAGTTCCTCAATCAGTGCGGCGCCATCGGTCAGGGTCGATTCCCCGCCGTCAGCCTCGTTGATCAGGCAATGCAAGAACTGAAAGCCTGGCGGGATTTCCCTTGTGGGGAGATCGGTATGGGGGCCTAGACGAAACCCTGTGTTGGCCGTGGTGTTGGTTTTGGCGTCCCCAGCCAGATTCACATCGGCTTTCACATCCCAGAGCAAGCCAAAGTTGCTGTCGCGCACCGGACCAATACGCGCGGCGAACTCATTGAGGAATCCGGGTTCAGTGGGTGCCTGCTCCACCACGCACACGCCCAAACGCAACAGATCGTTGAGCATGTCGCAAAGTGCGTCATCGTCTCGAAGAACAGCAGCTGCATTACGGCGCGGCGGCGCGAGTAAGGATGAAGCACTCCAGGCCTCGGGAGCCGGCACCCAGCTCTCGGGTAAGTGCTGACCGTCGGCGATGTGACGGAGCCAACCCGAGTGATAGGTGCTGACCACGCTCTCATCGGCATCCTCCGGCGCCCAGGTCACGCTTAGGTCGCCCGAGTCACTGAGCTCAAAAGCCGCAATCTGCATCGCGTCCGATAGCTCGGCGGGGTCCATGATGCCCTCGCGGGTGGCGGGGTCGATGCCGCTGTGACCCAGCGTGTTTTCCCGCAGCCAAAAGCGATGGCAGCTCAACTGACAGCCATCAGGCCAACTGACAACCAGCGCGTCATCGCCTTCGGTGACAGCGTCAATCGGCGCGGCTGCGTATTGATAAAAGTCGGGGGCCAGTAACTCCGAGGAAAGGTCGCGTTGCGTCGTCACGATGCACATCTCCCTCGCCAAAACACTGCTGTGGCCGCGTCATGCGCGGTGCCGGGCATGGCGTGTTCTCGTGTCGGATCCGACGTGGATTCTCAGAATCCGTGGCTCCGTAATGGGCGGAAATGTAACCGAAGCCGCTAATAGTGGGAAGAACAATCGACGCACAAGAGGACAGCGCTGAAAACACTATTTGGCAACATTCCAGAGCGACACCCCAATGGGCGGTAATGGCGGTGAACGATGCTATATTCGATACACCCCAAAGATGTAATTAGCGTTCAACCAAGCCCTCCGGGCTTCCGCATCGTAATCCCGCCGCTCGCG